>DASQLK010000145.1:0-2752 GCA_035630055.1 Methyloceanibacter sp.
CGAGCGACGCGGCGATATCCTCCACGGTTCGTTGGCCGTCACAAAGCTTCAGCACCGCGACGGCGGTTTGGTCCGGCGTCAGAATCCGCTCCGGCGCCAGAAGGACCCATCGCCCCCGCCCCGCGTCGTGGCGGAGCTTCAAATAAGGGGGCATCAGTGGCCGCGTCTGCAGGCCGACCATGAGCCGTCCTGCAGACATTGTTTCACCCATCCTGCTTGGCCGGAACGAAAGCGCCGGGCGGGATCATGCCCGGATCGACATAGGCCAGGTACAGCGCATCGAGCTGCGACCAGAGCACATGGGTTTTAAATCTTAAGGCGTCGAGGACGCCAGCCTGCGCTTCCGGCGTGCGCGCATGGCGCTTCACGTAGTCGAGGGCAAAAGCCGCATCGTCCGGCGCCTGCTTCAGACGGCGACGGAAATACTGCATCACGTCGTCTTTGATGAAATCGTAGTTCTCCAGCATGCCGGAGATGCGCTCCTCGTGGATCTTCGGCGCGAACAGCTCCGTGAGCGAAGAGGCCACGGCCTCGACGAGGGTCTTGTCGCGGACGAAATTGACATAAGCCTCGACCGCGAAGCGCGTGGCGGGGAGGGCGCCCTTCATGGACATGACATAGTCGCGGTCAAGACCGAGACCGTCGGTCAGCACGAGCCAGCGCTCGATGCCGCCTTCCTCTTCGCCGTAACCGTCGTGATCGTGAATGCGGTGCACCCAGTCGCGGCGCAGCTCACGGTCGTAACAGCGGCTGATGAGAGCGGCGTCCTTGCGCGGGACAGCGGACTGGTAGCAATAGCGGTTCAATGCCCAAGCCTGAACCTGGCCTTTGTTGAGCTTGCCGCCATGCAGCAGCTTATGGAAGGGATGCTTGTCATGGTACTGCGCAGCACCGATGGCGCGCAGCTCCTGTTCGAGTTCCTCCGGGCTCATGATCTTCGTCATGGCTCTACCTCATTTGCAGCGGTTGCAACGAAGACCTGGATTTAGCCGATATGCGGCCCTTTCACCTTGATGCCTGTCAACGGTGATGTCACCTGCAAAAGAAAACCCGGCGGCAGTCTTCATCCTTCGCGCTGATGTTCCTCCAAAGGAAACATGGGGATAAGGGGTGAGTATCGCATGAGTGCTTCATGAACAGTTCTTTGCAATGACATTAAGAATATCTGACAAACGCAGGGCGCCGGCGAAACGAAAAACGGCGACCCAACTCGCGTCGGATCGCCGTTCGTGTTTCCGAGATGAGTTGGACGGAATTAAGCGCGATCCAGCTCTGCCGGCAGGTAGCTCGTCACTTCCATGCCAGACTCCGTCTCAACGATCGACGGCTTGTTCCACTCACGCATTTTGGTTTCTCCCTAGCGATGTTGTTGCCAAAGCAAATCGCCGATCGTCAGTCGATGCGAACCCGTTAACCTGCGCGATCGGCGCTACACTTCAATATGGTCACGGGGTGTGATAATTTCAAATCGTATTTCCTTATGGTTAGCATAAGCGGGCCTTATCGACATGGTCTCCCTGCGTCAGCTCCGCTATCTCGAAACCCTCGCTGAAACTCTGCATTTCGGCCATGCCGCCGAGCAATGCGCGGTGAGCCAGCCCGCGCTCAGCATGCAGATCAAGGAGCTCGAGCAGGAGCTCGGCGTCGGGCTCGTGGAGCGGCGCAAGACGGGGATCGTTCTCACCGAGCAAGGTGCCGAGATCGCGCGACGCGCCCGCGCCATTTTGGCCTCGGTGCGCGACCTCGTCGACTACGCCGAGCATCAGGGCGCGCCGCTTGCGGGGGCGCTCAAGCTCGGCGCGATCCCGTCCATCGCGCCCTATCTCCTGCCGACGGTGCTGCCGGAGCTGCAACGGCGCTTCCCCCGCCTCACGCTGCAACTGCGGGAGACCGTCACGGACAATCTTCTACGCGAGCTCATCGCGGGCGACCTCGATCTCATCGTCGTGGCGCTGCCGATCGAGCATGAGGAGATCGAGACGCATCACCTCTTCGACGACAGGTTCATTCTTGCCGCGCAGGCCAATGCTTCGAACGAAGGCGTGGCGCATGCGACGCCCGGCATGCTGGCGAGCGCGAGGCTCTTGCTTCTCGAAGAGGGGCATTGTCTGCGCGAGCAGGCCCTGTCCTATTGCCACCTCATGACGCGGGAGGCGCGCGAGAGCTTCGGCGCATCCAGTCTGGCAACGATCGTGCAGATGGTCGCGAACGGCTATGGCGTGACGCTGCTGCCGGAGATGGCGCTCGCAAGCGAGGTGCATCACCGCAGCGACATTCGCCTGTTGCGCTTCGCGGCGCCGGAGCCGAAGCGGGAGATCGGGCTCGCCTGGCGCAAGACCAGTCCGCGCAAGAAGGACTTTCTGCAACTCGCGCAGCTTTTGCGCGATGCCGCGCCACAACCGGAAGATTCGACGCAATCGGCAGCGAGAGCATTGCCCGAAGGCCCCGAGTTGCGGCTAACATAGACGCGACGATCTTCGGGGGAGGTACGGACGCTGGGCACGCAGCTGACGATCTTGGCGCTCGTCCTCGCTTATGCCGGGATCGGCATCGCGACGACCGCGCGGCGGAACGCCACCTTCTTCGGCGCGGATCGCTCCACGCATCCCGTCCTCAACGGCATGGCGCTCGCGGCAGGCGCGTTTCTGCTCGCCGCCGCTGCGGGGTTTGCGAACATCGATGGCGAGCATGCGAACAGGCTCGTCATCGTCATCGCGGCGTGTGGCGGTCTTGCCTTCTCGGCATTCCTGAT
>DASQLK010000146.1:0-4888 GCA_035630055.1 Methyloceanibacter sp.
TGCGATCTTCACGATGGGCGAAGGCTGGCACAATAACCACCACGCCTATCAGAGCAGCGCGCGGCAGGGTTTTAGGCCGTGGGAGATCGATCCGACCTTTTACATTCTGAAGCTTCTTGAGCGCGTCGGCGTGATCTGGGACGTGAAGACGCCGCCGGCGCATGTCTTACGCAACGAGCAGCGCCTCGGCTCCAAGGTCGTGCGCCGCGCCGCGGAGCAGCTCGCCGCGCAGTTCAATGCGGACCGGATCGCGCTCGCTATTGCCTCGACCGTGCGCAGCTCGGAGCTTGCGATGCTCGAGGCGCAGCACCGCACGGCGGATCGGCTTGCGGCGATGCACCTGCCGCATCTGCCGACGCGTGACGAGCTCGTGGCCCGGGCCCGGGTCTTGTTCGCGAAGACGCCGTCCCTGGACGAGATCATCGACAAGGCGCACGAGCTTCTGCTCGCTTCGGTCAGCGCGCGGCTGAGCTCAGTCCTTGGCGGTCAGGGTAGCGCCCCGGCTGCGGATCCGTGTCGCGACGGCGTGCGCTAGGCGCAGGTCGCGCTAGGCGCGGTGCGCGACCCAGTAGCCGTGGCAGACGCCGGATGGGCCGGTGCCGTTCCATTTGCCGGTGCCCTGCGCGCGGCTGAAGCGGCCGACGCCCTTGGCCTGACGCGGGCCGGCAACGCCGTTGATGATTGTCTGGCCGCCGCCGCCGATCTGCCCGTCCAGGTAGACCTTGTGCATCACGAAGCGGCCGCTCGTCGCCGAGATGTGCCCGCGGTTCACGGTCACGCCGATCCTGATCTTTCCGCAATGGCCCTTGGTGGTCACCAGCATCATGTTCCAGCTGCCGTCATAGGGCGCCGCGTGGGCGGGCTGGGCGAAGGTCAGCGTTGCGAAGGCTGCGGCGAGAATGGCTGCGGAGATGCGATGGCCGGTCATGGATGTCCTCATGCTTCAGTGGTCCTGCCGTCCCGGCCGCCTCTATGGGGCTGGGCACGTTCCGGGCAAAGCCTCGCATGAGATCGTTAATGGAATAATGCGACCCGATGCCCGGTCTCAGTGCCCCGCCGTCAGCGACGATTGCCTTATCCTCCCCCTCCAAATCTCCCTTACAGTCGCTTCACTTCGTCTCGCGCGCGGGCGCATTCGCGAGGCGTCCTCATGGGGTGTGGGGCCCACCCCCCTCCCGAGAGCCGACCCCCCCGCCCGGAGGCGAGCCGCGGCGTTATTCCCGCCCCGAAACGCGTTTCGCACTGGATTTTGCGGGTTTTATGCAGACAATGGCCTCCGAATCGGCCAAGCGTCGAAGACAAGGTTGCAACGGAAGCGGCGGGCGAACCTCGAAAGAGCTGCCCTGCCCCAAGCTTTAGCGGGAGGAGAAAACCACATGCTGTCGAAGTCCGAACTGATCCAGAAAATCGCCGACGATGTCGAACTGTCGAAGAAGGACGTGAAGGCCGTCATCGAGGCGATGGCGACCCACGGCTACAAGGAGCTGAAGAAGTCGGGCGAATTTCTGCTGCCCGGCTTTGCCAAGTTCGTCGTCGTGAAGAAGCCGGCGACCAAGGCGCGCGAAGGCATCAACCCCTTCACCAAGGAGCCGACCACGTTCGCGGCGAAGCCCGCGCGCAAGACGCTAAAGGCGCGTCCGGTGAAGGCGGCCAAAGACGCGCTCTAATCCGTTCGCAGGTCACCAAAGGAGTTACGCGTATGGCAGACCAGGCGAAGCTGCAGGAAATCGACCGGCGCATTCAGATCGTCGAGGACAATCTCCGCCAGCTCACCGAGCAGGCCGCGGCCTATTCCGGCGCGGCCGATGAGGAGCGCAACGCAGACCGCATCGCCGATCAGCAGGCGAAGCTCGACGCGTTGATGCAGGAGCGCGAGAAGCTCCTGGCGGAGGGCTGATCCATGCGGCGTTCGATTCTGTTCGCTTTCGTTATGCTCGTGCCGTGTGGGGCCGCGCTCGCGGCCCCGCTCACCGAAAAGAGCCTCGCGCCGGAGTGGGTGGGGGCGAGCGCGGAGGAGAAGGCGGCGTGGCTCGCGACGTTCAAGTTCGACAAGCCCGACGCGGGGCCGGACGAGGTCGCGAAGTGTCTCGACGACATGGCGCCGCGTCCGCCGTTCGCGACCAATGCGCTCAAGGACGTTACGTCGATGTGCGAGACGATCATGGAGAAGGGCGGGCTCTGAGTACGTAGCTGAGCATGTTCATGCCGCGCCGGACCCGCCTACTCTCCCGCCTATTCTGTCGCCTCTTCGGTGCTGATGGCGTCGGTGGTGCGCTCCCCCTCCCCTTCCGTGCCGTCGGCGCGCTCGATCCAGATGCGCGGTGGTTCCGACTTGATCGCACCGAAGGCTGTGGCGAAGGCGACCTCGGCGGCGTCGCGGCCGACGCCGATGCGCACGAGCCCATCAAGCGCCGCCTGCCGCGTCGCATCGAATAGCCACCAGCGCCCGCCGAGATATGCCTCGAATACGGCGTGGAAGTCGCACGGCGACAGGCCATAGGCGTAGCAGGTGACGAAGCGCGCCGGGATGCCGACCGCGCGGCAGAAGGCGATGGCGAGATGGGCGAAGTCGCGGCAGACACCCGCCCGCCGCAGGACGATCTCGCCTGCGGTGGTCTCGGCGTCGCTCGTGCCGCGCTGATATTCGATGTTCTGGTAGATCCAGCTGCAGATCGTGCTGACGCGCGCGTGGCCCTTTGGCGCGTCGTCAAACTCGCGCTTGGCAAAACTCGCCAGCCGGTCCGACGGGACGAAGCGGCTCGGCAAGAGATAAGGCAGGATGGAAAGCGGGATATCGCGGACCGCCACCTCCTCGACGGTCGCTGGATCGGCGCGGCGGACATCGAGATCGATCTCGGCCGCATAGTGCAGAGTCAACTCGCCAGGCTCGGCGACGACGCGGACATAACGGTTGCGCGTGCCCGGCTCGGTGTAAGTCTCGCGCGTGAGGGCCGGCGTAATCGTGAGCGTGTCGTGCAGGCCGCGATGGCGCGGCAGATGCGCCACCTCGAGATTGAAGATGAAGACCGTCTCTTCTTCCAGACTGTAGGCGAGCTCGCAGCCCATTTTGTATCTCATGCCGGCCTCGCTTCGTCGTCAGTCAATAGATGTGCGGGTGCGACGGCGGTCAAGCAGTCCCGCGGCCGCTCTTACCAACCTTCGCAACCCGCAGAGGCCAGCGTGCGTTCATGCTGCATGGATAAGGACAGCTCCACTGAAGTTCAGGATAACGTCGAAGCGTCCCGCTTCGAGCTCAATTGCGGCAGCGGGCAGATCGCGTTCGCGCCCTATCGTCGCGAGGGCAGCGTGCTGACAGTCCCCTACAGCGAGGTGCCAAGGGCGCTACGCGGCAAAGGCTTCGGGGAAAAGCTGATCCTGGGGCTTTTGGCGCAAGCGCGTGCGGAGGGACTGAAGGTGCGGCCGCTCTGCTCCTTCGTCGACGCGGTGATGCGGCGGCACAAGGAATATTTCGACCTGCGCGCGTAAGAGCCAGTCGGCTAACGCAAGTCTACTCGGTTTGCGCGGAAGAGCTTTGCGCCGCCGGCGCCTTGCAGTCGAAGGCCGGGGAATCGCCATCGCGCAGGCAGGAGGTCTGGGCGGTGTCGAGGGGGCCGAGCGCCATGGGAAGCGCCTGGGGCTGCTCAGTGACGCAGCCGGCGAGCGCCAGCGGCATCAGCAGGATCAGGAGCCATTTCATTTGGGATTTCCCCCTCAAGCGTCGGTTTCGGCGTGCAGCCACTGAAACATATTGCCTCAGCGGCGGTTTACAAGAGGTTCCCGCATCCGCTCAAGCCGCGAATCCGCGGCTGAGTTCCGTTTACCTCACCGCATTCAGGGTAATGGAGATCCCAAACAGGAACTTGGCCGCATAGACGAGGCCGAGATAGAGCGCCGCGATGGCGCCGTGGCGGGCGAGACCGAACAGGCTGCCGGAGATGAGGCTTTCGGGGCGGACGCGGCGGCGCATGCGCTCGGCGACCCGGCGCAAAAGCCGGCTGTCACGAATATCCCGCGTGGGTCCTGGCGCGCCAAGAAAGGCCGCGGCCTCGGTTAAGAACCATGGCGCCGCTTCGGTGTCGGCGCCGACGTTGTCGTAGTGGGCGTGTCCTTCGTTCATTCTTTCATATGCATCCTTCTCACGTTGAGTATTGTCTCCAACATATAAGCCTTTTGCGGCGAAATTCATGCGGGGCGGTCCGCTTTGGCGCAACTGGACCGGAAACGGCTTGCTCACGCGTTCCCTCCCGCGAGCCGGTCCGCTAGAAGGGCCTATCCAATCCCCGAATGCCCACGCGGACGC
This sequence comes from Methyloceanibacter sp., assembly GCA_035630055.1. Classification (GTDB taxonomy): domain Bacteria; phylum Pseudomonadota; class Alphaproteobacteria; order Rhizobiales; family Methyloligellaceae; genus Methyloceanibacter. The sequence goes on from DASQLK010000146.1 coordinate 4,301, forward strand.
CTCGGCTCCGCATCGGCACTCGTAAGGGCTTACGACAGAGGACCTTTTCCACGCATGGCAGCGCCGCCGTTTCTTCTTCTCAAGGATGTCGCCCTTTCCTTCGGCAGCACGCCCTTGCTGGACGGTGCCACGCTCTCGATCGGACCGGGCGAGCGACTCTGCCTCGTCGGTCGCAACGGCTCCGGCAAGTCGACGCTGTTAAAGATCGCGGCGGGCATGATCGAGCCTGACGGCGGCAGCCGCTTCGTTCAGCCGGGGGTGACGCTGCGCTATCTGCCGCAAGCGCCGGACCTCACAGGATTCGCCACTACCCGCGCCTTTGTCGAAGCAGGGCTTGCGCCCGGCGATGACGCGCATCGCGCCGGCTCTGTCCTTGAGAGCCTCGGCCTGAACGGCGACGAAGACCCCGCGCGCCTCTCCGGTGGGGAAAGCCGGCGCGCGGCGCTTGCGCGCGTGCTGGCGCCGGAGCCGGACATCCTCTTGCTGGACGAACCCACAAATCATCTCGACGTGGTGGCCATCGAGGGATTGGAGGCCGCGCTGCAGACCACACGCTCCGCGATGGTCCTTATCAGCCACGACCGGCGC
>DASQLK010000147.1:0-12869 GCA_035630055.1 Methyloceanibacter sp.
AGTCGGGCGAGCCCATCCGCGATCGCGAATATATCGTCGCACGGCCGGACGGGACCCAGCTTACGATTCTCGCCAATCTCGATCCTCTCCTCGATGACGCGGGCAAGATCGTTGGTGGCGTGAACTGCTTTCAGGACATCACCGCGCGAAGGAATGCCGAAGAAGAGAAGGCGGTTCTCCTGCGCGAGCTCGCGCACCGCGTCAACAATACGTTCGCCGTCATCTTCGCCATCACCCAGCAAACCCTCCGCGCCGCGCGGTCGCCGGAGGAATTCGCGGAGTCCTTCACCGGCCGCTTGCAGGCGTTGGCCGGCGCGCATCACCTCTTGCTTGCGCGGGACTGGTGCGGGGCGTCGCTTGCCGAGCTTGCGACGACCCAGCTCGCCATCTCCTGTGACGCCCTCACCGGCCGCGTCAGGATCGACGGACCGCTCGTGATCTTGTCGCCTGCCGAGGTGGTCGGGATTGGAGCCCTGCTGCATGAGCTCGGGGTCAACGCATGCAAGTACGGCGCGCTGTCTACCAGTGCCGGGGCCGTCGATCTGACCTGGACCATAAGGCCGGACGGCACCGCCGATTGCATCGACATTGTGTGGACTGAGACCGGCGGCCCCGCCGTCGTGCCGCCCGCGCATCGCGGCCTTGGCGCGAAGCTCATCAAGCGCGGTCTCGCGAACGCCAAGGTCGATTGGCGCTTCGAGGAGGGCGGCCTCGTATGCACGATCGCTCTGACGCAGGAGCGCCGGCTCGGAAAAGATGACGCTGCCGCCAACGACAATGGCCCGGCTGCCCAACAGCCCGCCGCCGAATAGCGCCCCCGGCACAGTCACAAACGCAGAATTCATCTATTTGCGGTAATGGCCTTTGTTTGCTTGCGGGCGGCCGTTACGGTCGTCTCGTTTCACGTCAAAGGAGCGAAGCGATGTGCGATGCCCTCCCACAGCCTCGGTCTTTGTCACGCCGCGGCCTCCTTGCCGGTGCCGGTGCTCTTTATACCGCGGGGCTGTTGCGCGTTCCGCGCGCGCTCGCCGAGCAGCCGGCGAACCAGTCGCCGCCCAATGCCATCTCTCCCGATGACGCGCTCAAACGGCTCATGGAGGGCAACGCCCGCTATGCGGCGAACGCTCCGCAGGAGCGGGACTACTCGGCCGGACGCGCAGCCCGAGTGACCGCGCAATATCCGATCGCCGCGATCCTCGGCTGCTCCGACAGCCGCGTCGCGCCGGAGCTCACATTCGACCAGGGACCGGGCGACGTCTTCGTCGTGCGCATCGCGGGCAACTTTGTCGATGACGACGGGCTTGCCAGTCTGGAATACGCCGTCAAGTTTCTCGGCGTGCCCCTGATCATGGTGCTTGGCCATAAGAACTGCGGCGCCGTCGATGCGGCCGTCGCGGTCGTGACGTCGCGCAAGGAACTGCCCGGCCACCTTCCCGATCTGATCGAAGCCATCAAGCCCGCCGTGATCGCCGCGCACGGTCGGCATCCCTCTGACCTCGTCGCCGCCGCCATCGAGGAGAATGTGCGCCTCAACGTGAAGCGGTTGAATGTCGACAAGCCCATCATCTCCGAGGCCGTGGCGGCGAATAAGATCAAAGTGGTCGGCGGGATCTACGATCTTGCGACGGGAAAGGTCGGCCTCCTCTAAAGGGCCTGAACGGTGGAACCTGCGATCGATCGCTGGCGCGCGGAGAAGACGGCGGCCTTCTTGTCGAATGCGGTCGCGTCCGCCGAGCCGGACCCCGCCAATGCCGCCTTGTTCCGCAAAATGGCTGCGGCGGCCGAGCAGCAGGCCGCCATTCTCGCCGCTGATCTTCCCGCGACTCCGGCCTTCGCGCCGTCGCTGCGTGCCCGCCTTATCGCCTCTCTTGTCGGCGCCTTCGGTCCGCGCGCCGTTCGCCATGTGCTCTCGGCCTCGAAGGTCCGTGGCATCTCCGTGTATCGTGCCAAGCCGCAAGGCGAAGGCCATCCTTGGCCGACGTCGGTCGAAGAGGTCGGCAAGCGTCATCGCTCACTCGGCGGCGGGACGCTTCGCGCGGCCGTGTTCGGCGTCAACGATGGGCTTGTCTCCAACACTTGCCTTGTGATGGGGGTCGCCGGCGCCGCGGTCGAGCCTGGCGTCATTGTCCTCACCGGTGTGGCGGGTCTGCTTGCGGGAGCCTTCTCCATGGCTGCCGGCGAATTTATCTCCATGCTCTCGCAGCGCGAGATGTTCGAACATCAGATCGCGCAGGAGCGCGACGAGCTTGAGCGCTATCCGGAGGAAGAGGCGGAGGAGCTGGCGCTCATCTACCAGGCGCGGGGCATTCCCCTCGACGAAGCGCGCGACGTCGCCAAGAAGCTGATCGCCAATCCGGAAAAGGCCCTGGACACGCTCGCGCGCGAGGAGCTCGGTCTCAACCCTGACGATCTCGGCTCGCCGCTCGGCGCGGCTCTGTCCTCGTTCGTCGCCTTTGCGATTGGCGCGAGCCTTCCGCTGCTGCCCTTTCTCTGGGGGGCGGCCCAGGGCGTGCTGATCGCCGCAACGATCTCCGGCGCCGCTCTGTTCGTCGTCGGCTCGCTGCTGAGCCTTTTCTCCGGTAAAAGCGCCCTTCTGGGCGGGGCGCGGATGCTGGCAATCGGTGCGGCCGCTGCGGCGGCCACCTATTTCATTGGCTCGTTGTTCAATATCGATGGCGGTGCGCTCTAGACCGCAAGGATAGCCGCATTGCTGAACTTCCTTCGCCGCCTGCTTTGGAGGGACACCGAGCCCGTTACGGCGAGCGAGGTAGCCGCTGCTGCACGCGAGCGCAGCGCCGCCGGCTTGCCGCCCGACCTTCCGCCGGGTTCGCGCTACACGCCCGAGTACGTTCGCACCGTCGCGCGCTTTGCCTATCTCTGGGCCTGGCCGCTCGTGAACATCTACAACCGCTACTGGACGCAGGACTGGGTCAAGACGCAGACATTCCTCGTCGGCGGCGTTGCGCCGGTCACGCCGATCAACCGCCTCGCCATGCTCTGCAAGAGCATCGATCCCGGTGAGCGCTACATCACCTGTCCGAGTCAGGACTTGATCTACGGATTTGGGGTCCTCGATCTGGGACGCGAGCCGGTCGTCGTGCAGGTTCCGGACTTCGGCGGCCGCTTCTACGTCTTTCAAGCCAGTGACCAGCGCACCGATGCTTACGCGGACATCGGCTCCATGTACGGCACGAAGCCCGGCTTCTATCTGCTGGTCGGACCCGATTGGCGCGGCGATCTTCCCGAGGGGATCACCGCTAGCTTTCGCGCCGCGACCAATCTCGGCACAATCATCCCCCGCATATTCCACGCCGAGGATGCCGACGATAACGCCTCCCTCCAGCCGCTGTTGCAGGAGGTCATGGCGTATCCACTGTCCGAGTTCGACGGCACGATGCAACGCAAGGATTGGTCGCAGCTTCCGACCCTGCCTTGGGTCAAGCTCAAGGAGGAGGAGTGGCGCTGGGTCAACCCTGCGAAATTTTTCGGCGTGCTGCCCGATGCGCTAAAGGCCTGCCCGCCGCTGCACGGCGAGGAGGCTATTTATGCGCTGGTGGACTCTGTTCTCGAAGCCGCCAGCGCGGATGCGAGCCTGCGCGAGGTTCTCGACGAAGCTGCGCAGGAGGCAGACACGAACCTGGTGACGCCGCTGCTTCAGTTCCGCAACTTCGGCGTGGCCCTGCCGCACAACTGGACCACTGTCGTGAACAGCGCGCAGTTCGGCACCGACTACTACACGCGTACCGCTGTTGCGAAGTCCAACATCTTCATCAATCGCCCGCATGAGGCCCGCTATTTCTATCAAGATCTCGACGCCGATGGTGCGCGACTGAACGGCACGCGAAGCTATCGCATCACCTTCAAGAAAAACGAGGTGCCGCCCGTCAAGGGCTTCTGGTCGATCACCCTCTACGATAAGTATCACTTCCTCTTCGAGAACGAGATCGGACGCCACGCCGTCGGAACGCGGAGCAGAGGGCTTCGCTACGCGGAAGACGGCTCGCTGACACTCTATGTGCAGCGGGAGCGTCCGGAAGAGGAGCACCCCGCTAACTGGCTGCCGGCGCCGGCCGATGACTTCTCCCTCTATGTCCGCGCCTACTGGCCGCTGCCGCCGATTGACGAAGGCAAGTGGACGCCGCCGCCTGTGCTGCGGCAAGGCTGACCAAGGCCGACGTCAGCGCCCATCCCTAAACTTTTCTGCATCTCCGCCATCCATAAGTAAGCAAGCGCGCCGCAAGCTAAAGAAGCTAAACCGAAAGGTCATCGACTTTCGGTCAAGGCTGCGCGCTAATGAATTCGAGGAGTTACGCCCATGCTTCGCCGCCTTTCCATAACGGCGCTTGCCGCATCGCTCGTCGTTGCGACGACACCGAGCTTCGCCTGCACCGGCATCAGCCTGACGCCGGCAGATGGCGCCGCCATTCGCGGCCGTACGCTCGAGTTCGGCTTTCCGATGAATTCCCAGGTGCTCATCGTTCCTGCCGGCAAAGAGCTGAACGGGACGCTCCCGGACGGCAGCAAGGGCATGGTCTATACGACCCGCTACGCCGCGATCGGCGCGAACGCTCTTGGCCAAAATGCTTTCCTTGATGGCATGAACGAGAAAGGCCTTTCCGTCGGCCTCTTCTATTTCCCGAACTATGCCAAGTACACCGAGGTCACGAGCGCGAATAAGTCGATCGCGCTTGCGCCGCCGGAATTCGGCATTTGGGCGCTGGGCAGCTTCGCGACGGTCGACGAGGTCCGCGCCGCCATCAAGGATGTTGTCCTCGTGCCGACCAAGATGCCTGGTCTCGGCAGCCCCGAGGGCATCGTGCCCGGCGTGCATTTTTTCATCCAGGACCAGAGCGGCAAGTCGATCGTGGTTGAGCCTGTCGACGGTATGCTCAAAGTCCACGATGCGCCGCTCGGCGTGATGACGAATGCGCCGACCTACGATTGGCACATGACCAATCTGCAGAACTACATCAACCTTTCGGTGAAGGACGTAGAATCCGACAAGCTCGGCGATGTGACGCTGACAGCGTTCGGGTCCGGCTCAGGCTTGCGCGGCATGCCGGGCGATTTTACGCCGCCGTCGCGTTTCGTGCGCGCCGCGATCTTCGGTCAGAATGCGGCTCCGACCAAGACGGCCGACGATGCCGTGCTGTCGGCGTTTCACATTCTCAATCAGTTCGACATCCCGAAGGGCTCGGTCGTGAACGCGGCGATCGGCGAGCCAACGGATGAGATCACCGAGTGGACCAGCGTTGCCGACCTCAAGAATCTCCGCTGGTATTTCCGCACGCATGAGGATCAGACGATCCGCGTCGTCGATCTGAAGCAGGCGGTCGAGGCCGCCAAAGGCCAGATCTCGACGATCGCGATGGAGACGAGCAAGCAGCCTGTCGCCAATGTCTCGACGCAGTTGCAGTCCCGCAAGCAGGCGGCGAACTAGACGCTTATCCCGGGAAAAGCGCCGGAAATGCGTGGGAATTAGCGGGATTTGCGCATGGATTGCGCGGGGAATTGCGCGAATTACGGAGATTTGCGGATGGCTCGTGCGGATTTGCGCAAGGTCGTTCGCGGGGCGCCCCACCACCCGAACATGAGCGCGATCACGCCGCCGCACGCCATCGCGCCCGCCAGAAACACCATGGCACTGGCGAAGCTGCCGGTCTCCTCCTTGAGGATGCCGATCACCGTCGGTCCGAGTAGCCCGCCGAGATTGCCGGTCGCGTTGACGAAGGCGAGACCTGCCGCGGCGGCGGTGCCGGTCAGGATCGCAGTCGGGAACGACCAGAACGTTCCGATCGCCGCGTAGATCCCGGCGGTGGCGAAGGTGAGCGCCACCATAGCGGCCACGAGCGAGCCCGCCGTCGCAGACCACGCGAACGCGGCAGCGCCAATCAGGAGCGGCACGGCGACATGCAGCGTGCGCTCGCCGCTGCGGTCCGAACTCGTGCCCGCAAGCACCATGACGATGCTGGCAAAGAGATAGGGCACGGCGGTCAGAAATCCGATCGCCAGCGGGTCGAGCCCGAAGGTCTGGATCACCTGCGGCATCCAGAAGCCGATGCCGTAGAGACCGACCACGATGCAAAAATAGAGGAGCGCGAGCACGAGAACGCGCGGACGGATCAAGGCCTCGCCGAGACCGGCATACCCTGTCGCGCGCGTCGCTTCCGCCTCCGCCGCAAGTTTGGCGGCGAGCGCCGCGCGCTCAGCCTGGGTGAGCCAAGTCGCGTCGGCAGGGCGGTCCGTCAGAAATCGCAACGCGACGAAGCCGAGCAGCACCGCGGGCAGCCCCTCGATGATGAACATCCACTGCCAGCCCGCAAGTCCCGCGATGCCATGCATCTCCAGAAGTGCGCCGGACACTGGCGCGCCGACCACGGTTGCGATCGGCACCGCCGCCATGAAGAGCGAAACGATGCGCGCACGCTCCGCCATCGGGAACCAATAGGTGAGGTAGAGGATGATGCCGGGGAAGAAGCCGGCCTCCGCCACGCCGAGCAGGAAGCGCATCACGTAGAAGCTGGTCGGACCCGCGACGAGCGCCATCGCCATCGCGACGATGCCCCACGAGATCATGATGCGCGCGATCCAGACGCGCGCCCCGAACTTTTGCAGCGCCAGATTGCTCGGGATCTCGAACAGAAGATAACCGACGAAGAAGATTCCTGCGCCAGCACCGAAGATGGCGGGCGACAGACCGATGTCCTCGTTCATGGCGAGCGCGGCGAAGCCGACATTCACCCGGTCGAGGAAGTTGATCGTGTAGCAGAGGAAGAGAAACGGAATGAGCCGGCGCGCGGCCTTGCGCGTGGCGCTTCTCACCAGATCGTCGGCCATGCGTCCCCCTTCGCGGTCCTCCTAACACGCCGGCCGGCCCGACGGGAGCGGCGTTCATGGCCACAGCCGCCGGAGCAGGTTGGGAGTATGCTTCCCGCGCTAGCTGATTCGATCCGAATTTCTAGGGGAGGGCATCGATATGGCGATTTCATTGGACGCCGCAGCGCAGGTCATGCGCGAAGCACTGCGTGACACGGTCAAGCGTTACTCGCTCTGGTATCTGATCCAAGGCGTGCTCATGATCATCGCCGGGCTGCTGGCGTTGATCTATCCGCTCGTCGCGTCCGTCGCGATCGTCTACCTGCTCGGCTGGATCCTGATCGTCAGCGGCCTACTGCAAGGCATCAGTCTGATCGGCGCGCCAAGGGTGCCGCATTTCTGGCTGCAGCTGATTTCCGTCGTGCTCTCGATCGTCGTCGGCCTGCTGCTGCTGCGCAATCCCGAGGGCGGCCTGCTTCTCATGACGCTGCTGCTGATCGTGTTCTTCATGGCCGAAGGCATTTCGAAGATCGTCTTCGCGCTCACCATCAGGCCATTCCCGGCCTGGGGCTGGGTGCTCGCGAGCGGCATGGTCGGCATCCTGCTGGCGTTCTACCTGTTCGCCAATCTGCCCGTGAGCTCGGACTGGATCCTCGGCTTTATGCTCGGCATCCTGCTCATCTCCGAGGGCGCGGCGATGGCGTATCTGGCATGGCGCGTGCGGTCCGAAACTTAGCGCAGCTCCGCGGTCGCGATGTAGCGGGCGTAGATCCAGCCGATCTCCTTGGTGTCCGGGTCGGTGACTTGGATCCAATTGCCCTTGCGCCCAATGGCGTGGAATTTCGTTCCACGCATCGCCGTGCGCATCGTCTTCGCGTTGGAGGACGGCCCTTCGCGCATGTTCGCGCTGCCGGATAGCTCGACCCATTCCGGCTCCGCTTCCGTCTCGGCGCTTGCAGGCAGAGCGGGCTCGCTCGCTTCCTCGACCTCGTGCGCGCCTGCCGCCTCGAAGGCTTCGCGCAATTCCGCGATCTGCGCATCGGGGTCTGAAAGCCCGAGCAGCTTGGCCCGCTCGTACCAGATCCTGGCCTGGTCCGGCTCCGGCTTGATCCCCTGGGCGCCGATCTGTTCGATGAAGACCGGATCGTAGGTCGCGCCGACGGAGAGCGCGGCTTCCGCGCTGCCGGCTTCCGCCGCGCGCTTGAAGTAGGCCCGCGCGCCGGCGAAGTAGCCGACCGAAATCATCTTCTTGCCGTGCTCGATGAGATCGTCCACGCGCGCGCTCTCTTGCGGACGCACGACGAGACCTGCACGCGGATCGAAAATGGTGACGACGGTCCCGGCCGAGGCCAGCACCTTGCCGTCCGCGGCGACCAGATCACTGCGGATATTCGCTTCGCCTCTCGCCGCCGCCGGCAGCGCGAGCCGGAGGTCGCCGATCTCGTCCGGCCGCAAGGTCCACTCGGTCGCCCCGTAGGGACGCCCTTGCGACAGCGTGGCGCCCTCGGGGAGATTGCGGATGGCGATGACGCTCCGCGCCGGCAACGCGTCCGCGGAGTCGACCGCGAGCCCGAATTCAATGTCTTCGCCGGGGGTCCCTTCGAGCCGGTCTGGCGCGGTCAGGACGATCGCGGGGACATCGCGGGCCGCTTTCGGCGCGGCGATTTTGGGCGTCGGTCCGGCGAGCGAGGCTGCCGCCACCGGCTGTCGCTGCGTGGCCGAGGCCCAAAGCACGTCGGCGCCCGGGATGCGGACCACGCCTTGCGCGAGCAGCACTATCAGGAGGGCGCTCGGGATCAGGGCGAGCAGGATCAGGGCCGCAAGGAGTGCGGGGCTGAAGCTGCTCCTGCGCACCGCATAGGGGTAGCCTGCCGCCTCCAGCGGCGTAGCCGTGCCCGCGCTTTCGTCCATCCAGTCTTCCGGAAGGGGCGCGAAGCGTTCTGCCATGGCCGAAGGTGAGGCCTCACCGTTGGCGGCGTCTTTCCGCGCCTCCGCTGCGAGGCGCTCGACAAGGCTCGACTCCCGATGTGGCCGTGCGTCTCCGTTCAGGCTCTGTGGCTTCAATTCCGATGCTTGCTCGCTCATGGCACCCTCCTACGCGGGACCTCGATTGCACGCGGCGATCAATTGTTCTGGACTTGGCGCTGGCCGCGGTTCCACTCCAAAAAGGCGCGGAACAGGCTGGCGCGCTCGGCTGCGGAGATCGACTTCCCATCCGCTCCTGACGCTTCCGCCAGGAAGCTGTCGAACTGCTCGCGCGAGGCGCTGTCGACCGTCGTCTTGGCGCGATCGATCCAAGCCTGCGCGGCGGGCGCGCGGCGCCAGCCTTCCAGCGTCGCCGCGAAATTCACCTCGCGCCATTTCGGATGCCGCGGCGGCTCCAAGAGCGCGTCGAAATTGGAGAAGAAGCGGTCGGTGAACTTGGCGAGCTTGCGCGTGCGCGCAGCGTCTCCGGTCAAGTTGAAGGAAACGAGCACGGCGCAGACCGCCACCGTGTCCAGGCTTTCGCCTTCGTCCAGGAGCTGCGGGTAGTCCGCGTGCGCGAGCGTGCCTGGATAGAAGCTGTCCTCGAGATCTTTCGCGTAAGGGATCGCGAGCAGCTTCAGGCCGTCGTGCTTATCCATGCGGTCGAGCGCCTGGGCAGGTTTGCCGCCGACCGTCAGCATCGCCGCGATCTCTCCGGACTTCAGCTTTGCCAGCGCATCGCGCTCGCCGAAATTCACTTCCTGCACCTTCACGCCGATGGCGTCGAAGATCTGCCGCGCCGTGATCGCGGTGCCGCTGCCGATCTCGCCGAAATTGACCGGCTTGCCCGCGAGAGCGCCGATGTCGGCAACATCCGTGCGGGCGATGAGGTGAACCTCTTCATTGAAGAGCTTCGCCACGTACACGAGCTGGCTTTTGAGATCGCCGCCGAGCTCGCCCGTCTGCTGGAAATGCATGAGGAGGTTCGCTTGCGTCACGCCCATGTCGACGCCGCGCAAATAGAGCACATCCTTGATGGCCTGCTCCGGTCCGTTGCCGATCATCGGCACGACCCGCAGCTGGTCGCCGTCGTCGAGAATGCGCGACAGGTCCTGCACGATACTGAGATCCGTGCCGCCGGGGGCCCCGGTCATGACGGTGACGACGTTCTGGTTCACGCGGTTGCGAAGGATGTCGCGGGCCGTCGCGACGGACGCCGATGGGCCAATGCCGGATTTCGTGCTCTTGGCGGCTGGCGCCGCTCCCACCTGGGAGGCGAGCAGGCACAGTCCGACGGCGAGGGCGATACGCATCACCAATTCCCCCTAGGGCGCGCAACGGAACGAAACACTGCGGCCCTACGCATGCGCGCAAGTACAGAGCCGCTGAAGCAGCGCGAACACCAGAATTGGCGGAGAAACCGGCGCGGCAATAAAGCTCGCGCGACAATTTCCCCCGTCGTGCTGCTATCCCTCTAGTCCGGAAGGAGACGTTGTATTTCCGCCTCTGTCAAGTAGATAGGACAGCGTTACATAATAAGACCATAGTAATGCCGCAGAGTTGCCCGGATCGACTTGAAATAGGCAGGATTAAGGCAGGGCGAATTCTGGCCTTTAACCACTTAAAGCTGAATGAATACAGATCGTAGCCGCCGGAACCTCATTCGGAGACTCTGGTTGCGAAGCGCAAGTCCTTAGTCGACATGCATTTTTCAGGGCCGTGCACGACCTTCCGATGGGGGACTGAAGCATCCGCTCGTCCCCGCGGAGGCGGCGACCCGGGGGCTCCGCATGTTGGGCTCTGGATTCCCGCTTTCGCGGGAATGAGCGGAGAGTGCTTGCCGCGGCGTAAGCGCTAATCGGCATCCATTTTCAGGGCGGCGATGAAGGCCTCCTGGGGAATGTCGACCTTGCCGAAGGAGCGCATCTTCTTCTTTCCCGCCTTCTGCTTCTCGAGCAGCTTCCGCTTGCGGGTGATGTCGCCGCCATAGCATTTCGCGGTCACGTCCTTGCGCAGCGCGCTGATCGTCTCGCGCGCGATGACCTTGCCGCCGATCGCCGCTTGGATCGGGATCTTGAACATATGGCGGGGAATGAGGTCCTTCAGCTTCTCGACCATGGCGCGACCGCGCATCTCCGCGCGGGAGCGGTTGACGATGATCGAGAGCGCGTCCACGGGCTCGTCGTTGACGAGGAGCGCCATCTTCACGAGGTCGCCCTCCTCGTAACCGGTGATGTGGTAGTCGAACGAGGCATAGCCGCGGCTGACTGACTTCAGCCGGTCGTAGAAGTCGAACACCACCTCGTTCAGGGGCAGGTCATAGACGACCATCGCGCGCTGGCCGGCATAGGTCAGGTTTTTCTGCCGCCCGCGCCGATCCTCGCAGAGCTTCAAGACCGAGCCCAAATGCTCGTCCGGAACGAGGATCGTGGCCTCGATCCAAGGCTCCTCGATCTTGGCGATGCGCTGCGTGTCCGGCATGTCGGCCGGATTGTGCAACTCCACCATGCTGCCGTCGGTGAGATAGATGCGGTAGATCACCGACGGCGCGGTGGCGATGAGGTCGATGTCGAACTCCCGCTCGAGCCGCTCGCGCACGATCTCCAGATGCAGGAGACCGAGAAAGCCGCAGCGGAAGCCGAAGCCAAGCGCGGCAGAGGTCTCCATCTCGTAGTTGAAGCTCGCGTCGTTGAGGCGGAGCTTGCCGACCGCCTCGCGCAGATCCTCGAACTCCGACGCATCGACGGGGAACAAACCGCAGAAAACCACCGGCTGCGACGGTTTGAAGCCGGGGAGCGGCTCAGAAGCCGGGCGCTTCTCGTCGGTCACGGTATCGCCGACCCGTGTGTCTGCGACCTGGCGGATGGAGGCCGTGAAGAACCCGATCTCGCCCGGGCCGAGCCTGTCCCGCATCTCCTGCTTGGGGCGGAAGATGCCGACGCGGTCGACCTGGTAGGCGCCGCCGGTCAGCATCAGGCGGATGCGCTGGCCCTTCCCAAGCGTGCCGTCGATGATGCGCACGAGCACGACGACGCCGAGATAGGCGTCGTACCAGCTATCGACGAGAAGCGCCTTCAGCGGCGCCTTGGCGTCGCCGCTCGGTGCCGGCAGGCGTTGCACGATCGCCTCGAGCACATCCTCGATGCCTTTGCCGGTTTTCGCGGAGATTTCGAGCGCATCGTGGGCATCGAGGCCGATCACGTCCTCGATCTGCTGCCGCACGCGGTCAGGCTCCGAGGCGGGGAGGTCGATCTTGTTGAGGACCGGCACCACCTCGTGATTGTTGTCCAGCGCCTGGTAGACATTGGCGAGGGTCTGCGCCTCCACCCCTTGTGTGGCGTCCACGACGAGGAGCGAGCCCTCGCAGGCGGCGAGGCTCCGGTTCACCTCATAGGCGAAATCCACGTGGCCGGGGGTGTCGATGAGGTTCAGCTCATAGAGTTGGCCGTCCTTGGCCCGGTAATCGAGGCGTACGGTCTGGGCCTTGATGGTAATGCCCCGCTCCCGCTCGATTTCCATCGAATCCAGCACCTGCTCCTTCATTTCCCGCGCGGAAAGGCCGCCGCAGAGCTGGATCAGCCGGTCCGCAAGCGTTGATTTTCCGTGGTCTATATGGGCGATGATGGAAAAGTTGCGAATATGCGAGAGTTTGTTTGCCTCTGATTCATTCATTCAGGCTACGTACGGGACGCCTGCCCTCAGGGTCAAGCAGGCGCGCGTAGTGCCAATTGCGGCAAAATGGTGGGAACTCTGCCCTATTCTCGCAGCCATTGGGATTTAGGGCTACGCGGTAAACACCTCCTCCAAACCAAGACGGAGTTCATAATGCTCAAGAAGATCTTTGTTGCCGCCGCCATCACTGGCCTGATGGTCGCTACTGTTCCCGTTCAGGCCGGCACCGCCATGACCGGTGGCATGTCCTGTAAGGAAGCCGCCAAGATGCATGGCGACAGCTGGAAGACCCGCCACGAGTTCAAGAAGTCCTGCAAGAAGCAGGCTAAGGCCATGAAGAAGGGCGGCACCAAGATGGGCCTCCTGAAGGGCGGCCTGTTCAAGAAGAAGGACGCGTCGTAGTCTCTACGGCTCTT
>DASQLK010000148.1:0-2134 GCA_035630055.1 Methyloceanibacter sp.
TCGGCGCTGAAGGAATTCGGCGTGGGCGAGCTGATCGCGGCGCTCGGGCTGATCGCGCCCTCCCCGCAGCCGCAGCCGGCGAGCGCTGGGCCGGTCGATCCCGATCTCGACACGGTCACCGGTTTCATCTTCAAGGTGCAGGCGAATATGGATGCCAATCACCGTGACCGCGTTGCCTTCGTGCGCCTCTGCTCCGGCCGCTTTCGCCGCGGCATGAAGCTGAAGCATGTCCGCAGCGGCCGCATGATCGCCGTAAACAACCCGATCTTCTTCTTTGCGCGGGAGCGCGAGCTTGCGGAAGAAGCTCTTCCCGGCGACATCATCGGCATCCCCAACCACGGCACCCTGCGCGTCGGCGATGCGCTGTCCGAGGGTGAAGACATCAGGTTCACCGGCATTCCGAACTTCGCACCCGAGATCCTGTGCCGGGTTCGGCTCGACGACCCGATTCGGGCCAAGCAGCTCAAGCGCGCGCTCGACGACTTCGCCGAGGAAGGGGTGACGCAGGTGTTCCGGCCTCTCACCGGCGCGGCGTCCATCATTGGCGTCGTGGGCCAACTCCAGCTCGACGTGCTGTCGGAGCGTCTGCGTTCGGAATATCAGATCGCCATCGGATTGGAGCCCGCGCCGTACCAGACCGCGCGGTGGATCAAGAGCGACGATGCCGCCGCGCTGAAGCGCTTCGTCACGCAGCAGCAAAGCGCCATCGCATCGGACCGCGATGGCGAGCCGGTGTTTCTCGCCCGCAACGCTTGGGAGCTCGGCCGCGCGATCGAGCAATGGCCGGAAATCGAGTTCCTCGATACCCGCGAGCGCGCGTGAAAAATCTGGAGGGCCGCCGCGAGGATCCGGAGGGGAGCGTCAAATTTGCAGAATGCAGCCTATCCAGGACTCCATGCGCTTAAGTCCGACCCACTGGCACGCATGCCGGTTCGCTTGGAAGAAGACGACACCGGCGAGGAGGGCCAAGATCACGATAGCGCGAACCACGTCTGCGTCCTCCCCGCCGGCCAACGCAGCGTATACAAAGGGGCGGTCCGGCGCACTGGCGAAGTCGGCCTCCCCGTATAAGTCGAGCCTGTGTAATGTGTGGATAGGTTCTCGCGCCGACACCGCGCCGACCAGGGAATCGTTGTAGGCTCGCCCCCAAGCGGGGGAGCCAATAGATGCAGCCACAGATCAAGGTCGAGGTTCAAGGCGGCGATATCAAAGTCGCGCTTCGCGGCACGTGCCTCAGAGCGGCGTTCCGCAAGGGCGACGCACCCTGGCTCGTGTGCCATGAGCATGGGCCGGACGACCGCGACGCCACCGTCACGCTGGCTCAGTTCAGGGCGCTTGCCTGGGAGGCGGCGAACCTCAAGGCGCGTGAGATGGGCTGGATCGACTAGCCAGCTCAAGGGTGGGGCTCGCGTAGAAGGGCCGCTCTGCTACCAGTCCCGGTCGGGCTGGAAACTCGGTGAGACCCGCCAAGCGATTGAGCGGGTCGCGCTGGCTTGAATAGGCCGGCCTTGGCGTCTGCCAGTCGCCATAGATTGCTTGAAGGATCAGCTCCGGTTGCTCCGGAACAAGCACGCGCACGCCGAGAAAGGTCCTCGGAGTGAGCGCCGCGAAGGCGTCCTGCCGAAACCATTCGGAGAGATAGCTGCCGTCTTCCTGCCGCGAGGAGCAGACGATCATGTCCTTCCACGGAAAGAAGACATCGATATCGAGGATCAGGTCGAAGCTTGGCCGGGCGAATTTGAACTTGCAGTCCCTGTCCGCGATCAAGGCATAGCCCCGCCGGCGCATGGCCCCGACGAGGGCGTCCTTTTTCGCAAGATCGATGTCAAGAATTCCGACATCGATATCCCGATCATGCGGTAGCAATTTCCCTTCCCGCACGCAGCCGAGCAACGTTCCCCACATGAGGAAGGGCGTGACGCCGGCTTCGCGCGCCGCGGCGTAGAAATCGCGGAGATGGCGTTTGCCGTAGACACGTACCGCCTGATGCATTCGGTAATTGGGATACCGCTTGCAGGCTTCGCGATATTGCTTCTTGAGGTGCTTCCGCCTGTCGCGCAACCGGTTCCTCAGGACGAAGCCGCGGCGTACGACCGCGCGCGCCAACTGCAGCATTAGCCGCGCGCCCCAGTTG
>DASQLK010000149.1:0-6631 GCA_035630055.1 Methyloceanibacter sp.
AGGCAGCGCACAGGCGCCGCGTATTATGGGCGCAAAATCGGCGAGCGAAGCCAGGCGGGCGGGCAGCGTCGCTCCGGCGAATACAGGCTTGCGACCGCCGGCGATCCGATTTTCGGCCAGCGTGACCATCTCGATCATGCGCTCGTAGGCTTCGCGCGCGGTCGCGCCGAAGGTGAAAATGCCGTGCTTGTGGAGGATCAGGCCCTCGACGCTCGGGTCCTGCTCGAAGACTTCCGCGGCCGCCTTCGCGAGCCCAAAGCCAGGTGCGATATAAGGCACGATGCCCATGCGGCCGTTATAGACCTCGCGCGCCAGCGCCTCTCCGTCCGGCTGGTCGACCAGGCTGAGCACGGCGGCGGCATGGGTGTGGTCGATGAACTTATGCGGCAGGAAGGCGTGCAGCAGGGTCTCGACAGATGGGTTCGGCGCCGCGGCGTCGAGGAGGTTCAGACGCTGCACGTTGACCATGGCCTCGTCCGAGAGCGCCTCGAGCGCCCGCAATGCGCGCAGCGGGCCGAGCTTCACCGCCGGCAGGCCCCACGGCTCGATGTCCGCCATGTCGGCGCCCGAACCCTTGACGCAAATGACCTCGTGCTCCTGCCCGAGATCGTCCCGCGCGCGGCTCTTCACCGATGTGTTGCCGCCGCCGTGCAGGACGAGCAGCGGCTCCCCGCCGATGAGCCGGGTAGTGTAGACCCGCAGCGCGACATCCTCGCCGACGCCCTTCGCCGCGTAAGCCTCAACCGCCTCGCGCGCCGTCTTGTCGTTCCATTGGCTTTGCATGGCGCGCGTTGTTCCATTCCTTAACGGCTGATGCAAGCGGTCACTTCGTCCCGGCGGAACGGCCCGCTGACTTGCTAAAAGTCGCGCAAAGGACTAGTTCGCCGTGATACTATTAGGACGGTATTCCGTTTTTCGCGTTAGGATTAGAAACGATGGCAAGAGTAGACTTCAAGGCCCCGGCTGAGCTTTTCCCGCCCCGACGCCGCACTTTCGGTCGTGGCCCCGTGGGCTATCGCCGTTTCAACTCCGCTGCGGAAGCCGTTAAATTTGCCATCGAAGAGCTGCCTCCCGAGCTTTTGCTCGGTGCGTACCTTGAGGTCGAAGAGAACAGGTTCGACGGCGACGCGATTCGCCAGCTCTACGAGAGCGAGGCTTATCCCTTGAAGCGCCGCAAGAAGAGCTGACGCCAAACTTCCTCAAAAGCGCCCGCCGGCGTTGGCGGTCGCTGACTGAATCCCGACGACACTATCACCCGCAACCGCCTGCGAGCGGTCCGCGGCAGGAGCTTGCATATGAACAATTTCACAACTCGCATTTCCGCAGCGCGGCGCAATGCCGAGAACATGTTGAACAAGTCGCGCAAGCAAGACTCGTCCCAAAAGGGCGATCAGGAGCGGCAGCAGCAGGCACTATCTGAAAAGACCGCGCGTTTGCGGGAGCTGCGCCTGGCGAAGGAAGCGGAGGATCGTAGCGCTGCGGCAGCGAAGCCGCCCGCCGGAAAAACGTCGAAGAAGACCTAGGGCTTTGCCCCAACACAGGTGATCTAGATGGCTTTTAAGCCGAACTACAATCAGGCGCGCTCGGAACGCGATCGTGCCAAAGCGCAAAAGAAGCAGGCGAAGCTTCAAAAGCGCGAAGAGGACGCCGCGAAACGGAAAGGCGTTCCCGACTCCGATGCGCCCCCAGACGGCGACGCCACGCCGTCAGACACAGACCCCAGCACCATATAAGTTCGAGAATTGATTATGGCTTCCAAGAAACCCCGCATGCCTTCCGGCTTCGTCCTGTTCGACGTCTTTTACGAAGATGGATCGCAGACCTCCAATCGCCGGGTGCCTGCGGCCATGCTGGCCGGCCTCGACAAGGACGAGCCTGCGCGCGGCTTCATCGAAACCCAGGACCGTTCGATCGCCGAGATGTCCGGTTCGCCGCGCGGCGCGATCAAGACAATTCGCCGCGCTTCCAAGCAGCCGAGTTGACAACTGCGCTCTGCCTCTCCCACGACCGCTCGACTTTGATTTAAGCGCCTGGGACAAGCTGGTCGATCGCTTCACAACTTTGTCAGAACCTGCGGAAAGGATTCGCCAATCCGACCGGGCCGGTGCAAACTACAATTATCGGCGGCACTCGATGGCCAGCCGCCGACTGAGAGTGACGACCGCAATGCTCCCGCCGAAAAGCCGGAGAGCGTCATGCAGTTCAAAGTCCCCAAACATTCGTTCGATAGCGCCGATCTCGATGTCATCGAGCGTGCCTACGAGTCGATCTGCAAGGTCCTCGATGCGGATTCGGGATTACGCGGCAAGCCGGGCTTGGACGACCTCAAGGCAAAGCTCAAGACCGCCCTGTTCGCCCTTGCCTGCGTCGACTTCAAGGACGCCGAAACCTTGCGGGATCGGGCCTTGGCCAATCTTTCTGTCCAGGCTGGCGGCAAGTCGTACGAGCCCGAGCCTCGCGCATAAGGTTGCGATAAAATGACCGCGTTTCAGCCACGGTCGTAAACCCATTTGCAACATATTGCTGTGGACTCTCATGACTTACGGGGATTTGCGTAAGTGAGGGAGTGAAGTGGGAAATCGAGCGAAAATATACCGCCCCGAACGCCATTATATGCGCGGGCCGGGGCCGAAATATCATGCGAAACACGACGAATTGAGCGGCAATACCGCTGCCGGGAAACGCCAGTCGCTGCCCTACTCGATCTGGATCGTCCCGATCGCGTCGGCCGCGCTTGTCGGCGCCGTCGTCATGATTGCGCTGGCCTAGGCGACCGAGAGCGGCCCAATAAAGCGGCAGCCGACCGGAACTACTCCGGCGCTGAGAGGGTTATCCTTTTAGATACCCTATCAATTTGCCAGGAGATGGAAATGCGTGGACTTCTCACCTTTGCGTGCGCCGGCGTCGTTGCCGTCGGTCTCGCGCTTTCGCCGAAAGCGGCTTCCGCCCTTCCGGCCACCCCTGCCTTGAACGCTGATGCCGGTGGTGCCGGCCTGGTCGAGCAGGTGAAGTCAAAAAAGTGGAATAAGAAGTATAGCCATAACCGCAACTGGAACCGCGGCCGTTCCTATAACCGGGGTTACGGTTATCGGAACTATGGCTATCGCAACTACGGCTATGCTCGCCCGTACCGGCCCTATGGCTATTACGGCTACAATCGCCGTCCGGGCGTGAGCCTTTGGTTCGGCCTCTAATCAGCGCCGGAACTTGAACAGAACCGCCGTCCCTCGGGGCGGCGGTTTTTCATGCCCGGCCAACGGGCAGCTCGATGGTGCATTCGAGCCCGTCGGCCTTGAGGTCATGACTGACGATCGCCCCCGGCAGGCTGTTCTTGATCAGCGTGCGCCCCAGGCCTTCATGCATCGGGGGAGAAATCGCCGGGCCATCATGCTCCCGCCAGCGGAAATGCAACGTTGCCTCGCGCAGGGTCCAACTCGTTTTCACGATGCCCTTATCATCGTGCCACGCGCCATATTTCAGGGCATTGGTTCCAAGCTCGTGCAGGATGAGCGCGAAGGGCGTCGTGACCTGCGCCGACAGCGTCACCCGGTCGCCTGCGGCCTCCAGCCGTGACGGGTCCGGCGTCAGCGTGACCACGAGCGCCTGCACAAGCTCGCCGACCTCCGCGCCATCCTGGGCGGTGACGCTCAAAAGATCCTGTGCCGCCGCAATGGCCGATAACCGGCCGCTGATTGTGTTGGGCATCTCCTCAAGTGCCTTGCCCGAGCGCAATGTCTGCAAACAGACCGAGTTCGCGATCGAGAACAGGTTCTTGATGCGATGCTTGAGCTCGCGATTGATCACGGCCAGTTGCTCGTCCTGCCGTTTCAGCCGCGCCAACGCCTCCACCAAGGAATGCACGAGCCAGAGGCAGCTGCCGGCGAAGGAGACGTAAAGCAGAAAGGCCACGCCATAGAAGACGACCGAGTTCTGACCGCTTGGATCGGCCCAGTAGGTCCCCAGCAGGGCCGTCACACCTAGGCCGAGAATTCCCGGCCGCACGCCGCACAGGAAGGTGATCAGCAGCACCGCCGGGAAGAAGGTGATGAAGGGAAGCGCATCGGGAATGACGAAATCGAGGAGCAGCCGACCGCCGATCGCCGCAGCGACAATCAACAGCGCTAAGCCATAGGCACGGACAGGATGCTCCCGGTCTCCCCGTGAGGCTACATCGACGATGGCCCCATGCGCGGACGCCTGTCGCGGATTATTCTGGGCGGGATCCGGCATCAGCGGCCAGACACCGGCTCGCACGAGAGTGGGCGGGCCAGGCAAGGCTTGCTCGCGCGCGGAAACCCAATCAGCCTTGCGACTCTCATCAGACGTTCAATCTCGTCGGACACTGGCTGGGCGCGATGGCCGGCCGGGGCCGACATCCTCACGCTAGTGCAAAGCATAAACATTGTCGGTAATTTAGATTACAGAGTGCGGCATCGAGATTTCAAGTCTCGTAGGTCTTTGGCAGATACGTCGCCGTACGGTTGCGGACAGCCTGGTAGCACTCGCACGATGCGCGCCTGAGGCCGGCCCGGTCAAGCAGCACAACTTCCCCCCGACCCGGCGTGATTAACCCTTCCCGCCCAAAGTCCTTGAGCGCATTGGTCACGGTCGGGCGCTGCACCCCGAGCATCTCCGCAAGAAGCGTCTGCGTAATCGCGAGCGCATCGCCGTCGTTGCGGTCGCCCATCATCAAGATCCAGCGCGCGAGCCGCTGTTTCACGTCATGGGCGCCGTTACACGCGCCCGACACCATCACCTGCTCCAGCAAGGCGTGAACATAGGCGCTCATCAAGTTGCGAAAGCTCGGCATCGACTTCATGGCGCGATTGAAGGCGGCCCGATCGAGCCGCGTGGCGGAACCGGGGATCTGAACCAGAAGACGGAATGACGATCGATCGACTCCGAAGAAGCTTTGAAAGCCCGTAGATCCCTCGCGCCCGATCGTCGCCATCTCGATGGTGTCGCCATTCTCATAAAGGCTGACGACCGAGAGGACACCGCTGTCAGGGAAGTACACGCTGTCCAAAGCCGCGTCGGCATCGACAAGGACCTGCCCGCGCTGGATCGGCAACGGCTCGAGATCGCTCAGCAGCTTCTTGAGATTGCTCGCTGGAAGCGCGAGCAGGATCCGGTTGCGTAACCAGCTCGGTGCAGATGTCATGAACCATAAATGGCGGAATCGCTGAATTGGTTGCAGTGCCGCCGCGGCGACTTGTCGCCGCTCCCCCTCCTGGTCCGGATCAAGACGCCGGAAGGCTCAGGCCGCGCGATCCTTGCGGTGCTCGGGATAGAGCACGAAGAGAGCATCGGGCGTGGCCGGCGCCACGCCGCGCTCGGTGATGAACCCCGTGACGAGCCGCATCGGGGTGACATCGAAGCCGTAATTCGCCGCCTTGCTCCATTCCGGCGCGATGGAAACCGTCGCGATGCCGCCGTCCGGCAGCTTGCCCGTGATGCGCGTCACCTCATGCGGATCGCGCTCCTCGATCGGAATGGCGCTGCCGTCGCTTAAGCTCCAGTCGATCGACGAATGCGGCAGCGCGACGAAGAAGGGCACGTTGTTGTCGCGCGCGGCGAGCGCCTTCAGATAGGTGCCGATTTTGTTCGCGACGTCGCCGGTCGCCGTGGTGCGGTCGGTGCCGACGATGCAAAGATCCACCATCTTCTTCTGCATCAGATGCCCGCCGGCATTGTCGGCGATGATCGTGTGCGGGACGCCGTGCGCGCCCAGTTCGAACGCGGTGAGCGAAGCACCTTGATTGCGCGGCCGCGTTTCGTCCACCCAGACATGGAGGTCGATGCCCTCGTCATGCGCGCGATAGATCGGCGCGAGAGCCGTGCCCCAGTCGACCGTTGCGAGCCAGCCGGCGTTGCAATGCGTCAGGATCTCTACACGGGCGCCCTTTTTCTTTTCCGCATGTGCCTGAATGAGGCCAAGGCCGTGCTCGCCGATCCGGCGGTTGGTCTCGACGTCGTCGTTGCAGATTTCCGCTGCCTTCGCGTAGGCCAGCGCGACGCGCTGATCGTGCGGCTGATTGCGCAACGCGTTCTGCATCTCGTCGAGCGCCCAGCGCAAATTGATGGCGGTGGGGCGCGTTGCCGCGAGCCGTTCGCACGCACGGTCGAGCGCAGCGTCCGAAGCATCGCCCCGCAGGCCGAGACAGACGCCATACGCGGCCGTGGCGCCGATCAGCGGCGCGCCGCGCACCTGCATCGTCTCGATCGCACGGGCGGCGTCATCGAGCGTGCGCAGCGTCTCGATCTCGAAATCGTGCGGCAACTTGGTTTGATCGATGATGTTGACCGACCAGCCGTCGTCACCCGGCCAGATCGTGCGGTAGGGCTTGCCGTTGATGTTCATGGGGTGTGACTTAGCACAATCGGCCGGGCAGTCAGAAGTCCCCGCCGACGCCGTTGAGGGGCGCCAATGTCGTGGTCAGTCGCCCTCGAAGGCGATCACCGTGTGACACTCCACGCCGAGCTTGGCGAGACGTGCGCAGCCGCCGAGATCCGGCAGGTCGATGACGAAGGCAGCGCCGACCACGTCGGCATTCAGCCGCTGCAGCAGCTTCACGGCCGCTTCCGCGGTGCCGCCGGTGGCGATAAGATCGTCGACCAGAAGCACCGGCTC
>DASQLK010000150.1:0-2458 GCA_035630055.1 Methyloceanibacter sp.
CGCGCCCATCAGCTTGGCGATCTCGACCCCCGCGAGCCCCGCGCCGCCGGCGGCGCCCAGCACGGCAACGGTCTCCCCCGGCCGCAGGCGCGCCCTGTCCTTGAGCGCGTAGATCGCCGTGCCGTAGGTCACGGGCAGTCCGGCCGCCGTCTCGTCGCTGACGCCGTCCGGAATGGGGACAGCGTTCGCAGCCTTGGTCAGCACTTTCTCGCGGCAGCCGTTGCCGCCGATAAAGGCAAGCACGCGCTGCCCCACGTCGAGGCCCTTCACCTTGGCGCCTATGGCTTCGATCGTTCCAGCGATCTCGGCCCCCGGCGAGAACGGCAGCGGCGGCGTGATCTGATAGTTGTTGCGCAAGATCAGCGTGTCGAAGAAGTTGAGGCTGACTGCGCCGACGCGAATAAGGACATCGTCCGGTCCGGGTTTCGGCTCCTCGACCTCTTCCAGGCGTAGCGCGCCGATGCCGCTGAACTCGTTGAACTGCACAACCCGCATGAAGCCGCTCCGTTAGGCGATGTTCGTCCCGTGATTTGCTGGCTCATTACAACATTTCGCCTCGTGAAACAGTTCGAGACCCGCATTTTGGCCGGGCGAATTGCGAATGCCATTCCGTTCACGCCGCCCCCGCCCTAGAAGGGAGGCATGAAGGCGGAGATCCCAACCCGCGGCTATTTCGCGATCGGTGTCGAGGGCGTGTCCAAGGCGGTGAACCTCGGCAATCTCCTGCGCACGGCCCACGCCTTTGGCGCAAGCTTCGTCTTCACCGTCGGCGCGGACCCGCGCGCCTTCGAGACCCGCGCCGATACCTCGAAGGCGCCGTCTCATCTCCCGGTCTATCACTGGGCGAGCCTCGACGCCCTCGCGCTCCCGAAAGGCTGCAGCCTTGTCGGTGTGGAGCTTCTCGACGAGGCGACGGTCCTGCCCGTCTTCGCCCATCCCGTACGGGCAGCTTACATCCTCGGTCCCGAGCGCGGTGCGCTCAGCGCCGCGGTGCTGGCCCGTTGCGACCACGTCATTCGCATCCCGTCGGCCTTCTCGCTCAACCTTGCCACCGCGGGGGCGATCGTAATGTATGACCGCATGCGGGCGAGCGGGCGATTCGGCACGCGCCCGGTCGCCGAGGGTGCTTTGCCGCCCGCGCCGCCGGTGCATGTGCAGGGGGCGCCGAAAAGGCGCCGCCGCGGAGTGGATTGAAGGCCCCGGCGACTGGCCAACCGCGACTCTGTTCTGTATGTTCGCTCTGCGCTCACGACGGGGGACGAAGAGATGCACCGTACCGTTCGAGCCGCTTGCGTGATCGTAGCCTTGTGCTGCGCGCCCGCCCATGCGCAAGAGGCCAAGCTCTTACAGAAGTTCAACGACTGGTCGGCCTATGCCACGTCCGGCAGCGCCAAGACCTGCTTCGCCGTGTCGAAGCCCACGGAGTCGCTGCCGAAGGGTGTGCGGCGCGGCCCGATCTTCATTTACATTTCGGCCTATCCCACCGACCGCATCAAGAACGAGGTCAGCATCAAGATGGGGTATCCCTTCGCCGCGGGCGCGAAGGTGTCGGCATCGGTCGGTTCCGATAAGTTCGAGCTCTTCACCAAGGACGAAGGTGCGTTCCTCGAGAAGCCGGCAACCGAGACCGAGCTCATCGAGGCGATGAAGAAGGGCAGTCAGCTCAAAGTCGAAGGAACATCTGCACGCGGCACTAAGACTACCGATAATTATTCGCTGCAGGGCTTCGCGCCGGCGCTTGAGCGCGTTGCGCAGGAGTGCAACAGTTAAGGTCAGTCCCCGAACAAGCGCCCTCACCACTTGGTCGGGTGGGACCATCGGCGCATTTCCGTAAGGGGAACTCATGCAAATTCTGAAGGCATCCATGCTGGCTGCACTGCTCCTTGCCGCAGGCCCGGCGCAAGCGCTCGACAGCATCGATATGAACGAGCTGACGTGCGCGACGTTCACTGGCTATGACGACGAGAACAAGGCCACCATCATGATGTGGCTCGAAGGCTATTACACCGAGGAGGACGAGCCCGCCGTCATCGACTTCAATGAGATGGCCGGCCATATGGCCAAGCTCCTCCTCTACTGCCAGGAAAATCCCGACAAATCCGTCCTCGACGGCTCTGAAGACGCAATGGATTAGCGCTCGAGGACGGGGTCACCCGTCTGCGGCCTTGGCATTGCGGACCGGCGTCATGATATGACCCGGAAAGGGCTGCTCGCCCGCTCGGAGACCCCATGACCGATCTCGCCATCGCCCCCGCACCGCCGCTCCCTTCGGGCGAGGCTTTGGTGCGCGCATCGTTGATCGGGCTCGACCGCGAACAGCTGGCGGATGCCTTACGCCCTCTCGGCGTGCCGGAGCGGCAGCTCCGCATGCGCGGTCGCCAGCTTTGGAGCTGGCTCTACGTGCGCGGGAAGACCGATTTTGCCGGGATGACCGACATTGGCAAGGAATTGCGCGGCG
>DASQLK010000151.1:0-5125 GCA_035630055.1 Methyloceanibacter sp.
ACGATGCCGGAGACGATCGACTATTCCGTCGCCATCGCCATCCATACGCTGTGGCTTGCCGCGCGGGCGGAAGGGCTTGGCGTGGGCTGGGTCTCCATTCTCGATCCTGCGCGCATGGTCGAGATCCTGGACGTGCCGAAAGATTGGCGCTTCGTCGGCCATCTCTGCATCGGCACCCCGCAAGCCGAGGATAACACCCCCGTGCTGGAGCGGGAGGGGTGGGAGCATCGCCACCCGCCGGATGGGATGGTGCTTTACCGCTGAGCCAGATTCGTCATTCCGGCGGAAGCCGGAATCCAGAATGATGCACGCAGCCTGATGCTGGATACCGGCTTGCGCCGGTATGACGAGGATGTTGGGCGCGAGGGATGCCTAACCCGCTCATTCGCGGGAAAGGGGGAATCCAGTAACCGCTGCCGCCTGTCACTACGATGACGCGTGTTTCCTGGATGCCCGCCTGCGCGGGCATGAGCGGAACTGGGACGTTTTGGCTGTCAATCTTGGCCGATGACGGGTGCTTGATCCGAGGCTGGTCTCCGGGCACTCTTGGCGCATGCGGCGGGACTGTCCGGCGCCCGGGGGGAAATCATGGCGAAAA
This sequence comes from Methyloceanibacter sp., assembly GCA_035630055.1. GTDB lineage: Bacteria > Pseudomonadota > Alphaproteobacteria > Rhizobiales > Methyloligellaceae > Methyloceanibacter. The sequence goes on from DASQLK010000151.1 coordinate 599, forward strand.
CGCTGATCGGTCTCGTGCTCTCGGTCCTGATCTCCGCTGGAGCAGTATGGAGCGCGGGCGCGGTCGGCCTGCCTCTGACAAAGCCCGCCGAACAAAGTGCCGTCATTCCCGTGAAAGTCTGGCGCGACTGCCAGCGGATTGCGCGCTGCTCCGGCTGCAAGCCGGTCTATCGCTGCCGGTCCTGCCAGTATCAGCGCACCTGCGAGGGCGGGCGCTGCGGCTGGGCCGATGTGTGCGTCTGGGGGCCGTATCTGCCGCTCGCGCCGAAGGGCGTCCGCATCATCAACTAGCTCAACGCTACTCCGCCGCGTCCTTCTTGTGCCAGCGCGTGCGCGCGATGTCGTCGTCCGCTTTCGCCTCGACCCAGCGGTCGCCGCCGGGCCCTTTCTCGCATTTCCAGAACGGCGCGCGGCTCTTGAGAGAGTCCATCATGAAACGAGCGGCGTCGAAGGCGGCGTCGCGATGCCGAGATGCGGCAATGACGAGGACGATGTTGTCCCCCGGCTTCAGCGCGCCATGGCGATGGACGATGAGGCTTGCCTGCAGGCCGAAGCGCTCCTTCGCCTCCTGCTCGACGCGTTCGAGCTCGCGCTCAGTCATGCCGGGATAATGCTCGATGCGAAGCTCGGTGAGAGGTCCGCCGTCCGCTTGCCCACGCACCTGGCCGGTGAAGGTGACGACCGCACCGATGTCGGCGCGCGCCGCGGTGAGTGCGGAAAGCTCCGCGCCGATGTCGAAGTCCGCTTCCTGGATGCGGATCATTGCGGCGATCCGTCGAGGCAACTCGCGAGCGGCCTAAGGCTCTGCGCAAGCGCCGGACACCTCAGGATGACGGAGGCTCGGCTCATGTCAGCCCCCGGTCACGGGCGGGAAGAACGCGATCTCGCGCGCGCCGGCGAGCGGCGCATCGGGACGGACATGGGCCTGATCGATCGCGGCGCGGATGACATCGGATTGCCGGAACGCATTCTCGAACTCAGGCCCGCGCGTCCGTAGCCAGTCCATCAAATCGGACACGGTCTCTACGTTGGCCGGGAGTTCGATATCCTCCGCCGCGACACCGGTCTTCTCTTTGACCCAGGCGAAGTAGAGAACGCGCATGGTCAATCGTCCTCGCTCATGACGTGCCCGAGGGCGGCACGGAGGTAGTCGTAGCCGGTGTAGAGCGTGAAGATCGCCGCGATCCAAAGCAGCGTCAGACCGAACAATGTCGTGTATTGCCAGACCTTGTCGCCGGCGCTGCCCGCCAACAGGAATCCGATCGCCACCATCTGCACGACGGTCTTCCACTTGGCGAGGCGCGTGACCGGAACGCTCACCGCGAGCGTGCCAAGGAACTCGCGCAGGCCAGAGACGAGAATCTCACGGCATAGAATGATGACGCCGGCCCAGAGCGACCAGCCGGCGATCGTGCCGTTCGCGGCGAGCATCATCAGGGCTGCGGAGACGATCAGCTTGTCGGCGACGGGGTCGAGCATGCGGCCGAGCGCGCTTTGCTGCTGCCAGGCGCGGGCGAGATAACCGTCGAGAAAGTCCGTCACGCCGGCAGCGATGAAGATCCACATCGCGGTCCAGCGGCCCCAATCCGCCTCCACGAAGAAGCAGGCGACGAGGGCGGGAATGGCGAGGATGCGCCCATAGGTGAGCAGGTTCGGCAGGCTGCCGAAGCGGCCTTGCGAAGCGCGGCGCGATCGCGTCCAACCCTGCTGCGTCATATCCGTCTGCCGTTCCAAACCGCTCACCCGCGCTCGTGAAAATATTCGTAGATCGCCTTGGCCATTTGCGCGCTGATGCCGCCTACGGAAGCGAGGTCGGCGATGCCGGCGCGGCTCACTGCCTTGGCCGAACCGAAATGATGCAACAGCGCGCGCTTGCGCAAGGGCCCGATGCCGGGGACCTCGTCAAGCGGCGAACCGGTGATCGCCTTCTTGCGCTTGGCTCGATGCGCGCCGATGGCAAATCTGTGCGCTTCGTCGCGCAGTCTCTGGATATGATAGAGCACCGGGTCGCGCGGCTCCAGGATCAGGGGCTCTTTTCCTTTCATGTAGACGCGCTCCCGGCCGGCGTTGCGATCCGGGCCTTTGGCCACCGCGGCGACCTTGATGTCCGGCAGTCCAAGCTCGGCAAGGACGTCACATGCGGCCGAAAGCTGACCCGGCCCGCCATCGATCAGGACGAGATCGGGCGCGGCCCAGCCGTTCACCTGGTCTCTTTCCTTGGCGAGACGCTTGAACCGCCGCGTCAGCATCTCGCGCATCATGGCGTAGTCGTCTCCAGGGGCGAGGTCTTCGCTCACCATGTTGAACTTCCGGTATTGGTTTTTGATGAAGCCCTCCGGACCCGACACAATCATGGCGCCGACCGGGTTGCTGCCCGAGATGTGGCTGTTGTCGTAAACCTCGATGCGCTCCGGCGGATCGTCGAGGTCGAACAGCTCCGCGAGGCGCGCAAGGATGGCATGCTGTGACGATGATTCCGCCAGACGCCGCGCCAAAGCCTCGCGCGCATTGACGAGCGCGTGGTTGACGAGATCGCGCTTCTCGCCGCGCTGCGGGATGAGAACGCTGACTTTCCGCTCTGCGCGCAGCGACAAGGCTTCGGCAAGCAGACGCCGGCTTGCGATGGGATGCGAGAGCAGCACGAGCCGCGGCGGCGGGCGATCGTCGTAAAACTGCGCGACGAAAGACTCCAGCACCTCATCGACGGGCAGGCTCTTGTCCGCGCGCGGGTAGTAGGCCCGATTGCCCCAGTTGTTGCCGTTGCGGAAGAAGAACACCTGAACGCAGGTCTGGCCGGCGTCCTGATGCGCTGCAAACACATCGGCCTCGCGCACCGAATACGGATTGATGCCCTGCCGCGACTGGATGTGGCTGAGGGCCGTCAGCCGGTCGCGGAAGCTGGCGGCGCGCTCATATTCCTGTTTCGTGCTCGCCGCGTCCATGAGCGTGTGCAGGCGCCGTTTCACCTCGTCGCTTTCGCCGCGCAGGAAGCCCACTGCCTCGGCGACGAGGGCTTCGTACTCCTCCGCCGAGACGACGCCTGTGCAAGGGGCACTGCAGCGCTTGATCTGGTAAAGCAGGCACGGGCGCGTGCGGCTCTCGAAATAAGGATCGGAGCAAGAGCGCAGTAGAAAGGCCCGCTGCAGAGTATTGATGGTGCGGCCGACGGCGCCGGCCGAGGCGAAGGGTCCGAAATACTCGCCGGTGCGGCTGCGCGCGCCGCGATGTTTCAATATCTGCGGGTAGGGGTGCTCGCGCGATATCAGAATAAATGGGAAGGATTTGTCGTCGCGTAGGACGACGTTGTAGCGCGGCTTCAGCCGCTTGATCATATTGGCCTCGAGCAGCAAGGCCTCGATCTCGGTCGCGGTGGTGACGAACTCCATGCTCGCGGTGTCCGCGATCATGCGCGCGATGCGGTTGTTGTGGTTGCCTCCGGCGCGCGCATAACTCTGCACGCGCTTCTTCAGGTGCCTCGCCTTGCCGACGTAGAGAACCTCGCCGTCGGCATCGAGCATACGGTAGACCCCCGGACTGGGGGGTGCGGTCTTGGCAAAACGGCCGATGACGGGCGCACCGGTCTCAGTCCCGCGCAATGCATCGCGGGCGCGCGAAAGGAGCGAAGCTTTGGCGCTATCGGGGCTCAACGGCGTGAAATCCTGAAGTTTTCGGCGGGCGGCGGCGCGCGCTCATCAAGAGGAACGTAAGGGCTAAGAGCAGGGCGGTTCAAGGCCCTGGCTCAATCCGGTTTTCCGCCGCTCCAGGCCAGATGCTGGCCGCTGTCGAGGGCGATCATCTGGCCGGTCATGGCGGGCGACGCCAGAATGAGCTGGATCGCGGCGCAGATCTCCTCCGGGGACACCCTTTGGCGAAGCGGGGTTGAACGCCATTCGTGCTCGAACTCCGTCTCGTCCTGGCGCGCGCTGCGGAACACGGGCCCTGGCCCCACGGCATTGACGCGGATCCGAGGGGCGAGGGCCTGGGCCATGGTTTGCGTCGCATTCCAGAGAGCGGATTTGGACGCCGTGTAGGAAAAATAGTCCGGATCGGGCCGCAAAACCTTTTGATCGATGATGTTGATGACATTCCCTAAAGCCTCGGCAGGCAAAGCCTCGGCGAAGGCCTGGGCGAGGAAGATCGGCGCCTTCAGGTTCAGGTTCAAATGCGCGTCCCACGCATCCGAGGCGAGGGTCGCGAGGCTGTCCCACTCGTAAATCGAGGCGTTGTTCACGAGGCAGGTTGGCGGACCGAGGCGGGAAACGCATTCCGGCACAAGGCGGCCGACATCCTTCATTTGAGCGAGATCGGCTTGAAGCGTCACGGCCTGGCCGCCCTGGCGTTCGATCTCGCCTACGAGGTCGTCGGCGGCCGATCGCGAATTCTTGTAATGCACGCCAACTGCCCAACCGTGGCGCGCCAGATGCAGCGCGATTTCGCGGCCAAGCCTTTGCGCCGCGCCCGTCACGAGCGCGGTCGGCGGAAGGGGATTTTGAGTCATCGTGGTTGCAGGGACGTGACGCTCGCGCGA
>DASQLK010000152.1:0-6872 GCA_035630055.1 Methyloceanibacter sp.
GATGCCTTCCGCCATGAGAATGAGCTCCAGCGCGTCGGTGCCGTTGGCGCAGGTGACGCAATGCTTGGCGCCGGAGAACGCTTCCAGCTTTCGCTCCAGGGCCGTGACCTCAGGGCCGAGAATAAACTGGCCGTGATCGAGAATAGCGGCAATGCCCTTCTCCACGCCTGCGGCGATTCTCTGCCGCTGTGCGGTGAGGTCGACCATGAGAATTGGGCCGCTTTCACGCGTCTCCCGCACGGCAAGTTTAGCAACCATCAGGCCTGTCTCTCAGCTAGGAAGGGGTCGAATTCCGGCCGCATGGCGCCCTCGGCCGGACCGGATGGCCATCCTTGAGCGTATCGGCGGGCGGGCGTCAAGCGCTGAGGCGCTCCAGAACCTCGTCCGCAACTTCGAAATTCGCATAAACGCTTTGGACGTCGTCGGAATCTTCAAGCCCGTCGATCATGCGGATGAGCTTTAGTCCCGCGTCCTCGTCGATCGGCACGGTGTTCTTGGGCCGCCATAGGATGCGCGTGGATCGGGCTTCGCCGAAGCGCCCCTCAAGCGCTTTTGCAACCTGATGCAGCTGCTCCGGATCGCAATAAACCGTGTGTCCCTCATCGCCCAATTCGCAGTCCTCCGCGCCGGCCTCGATCGCGGCCTCGAGCATGCCGTCTGCGCTAGCCGTGTTGGCATCGAAATCGATGGCGCCGAGCTTGTCGAACATGAAGGAGACGGCGCCCGTCTCGCCGAGATTGCCGCCGAATTTGGTGAAGATGGAGCGGACCTCGCTCGCGGTGCGGTTGCGGTTGTCCGTCAGGGCCTCGACGATCACCCCGACGCCGCCGGCGCCGAACCCTTCGTAGCGCACCTCTTCATAGTTCTCGCCGCCGGCTTCCTGGCTCTTTTTGATGGCGCGCTCGATATTGTCCTTGGGCATGTTCTGCACCCGCGCAGCCTGCACGGCGGTGCGCAACCTTGCGTTCATTGCGGGATCAGGCATCCCCATCCGCGCCGCGGCCGTGATCTCGCGGGCAAGCTTGGAAAACAGCTTGGACCGCTTCTTGTCCTGCGCCCCTTTGCGGAACTGGATGTTCTTGAACTTCGAATGTCCTGCCATGACTCTTTTGGTTACCGCTTCGGTCGCGGCTTTATAAAGTTGAGGCCCCGCAAAATCTATAGGGCCATAGAATCTGGCCATTTAGAGTTGCCAACAGTCCTCGCATTAGGGTCACCTTAACCCTAACCGGTCGACAACTATGCGGGCGGAGCGGCGCGGAGGTCGCCTCGCGTCAGTCGAGGGGGCTCCATGTCGCGTAAAGCCAAAGCTGCCGGCCTGCCGCAAGCAAGCGCAGCGCCAGTTCCGTCCTTGTCCGCCCTATGCGCCGAAGCGGCGACCCACGTCGCCAAAGCGCGGACCGCGCTCTTCATCGATGCCGTGGACGCCGACCGGGCGCTCGCCGAGCTCGATGAGGCGATCGCGTGCCTGCAGCGGCTCCTCGCCTACGGCCGCAAGGATATGAATGGCGCGAATGGCAAGGCGCGCTTGCACGCCTGACGATCTTCCAGCGCGTTACTTATTGCCCGCGTCCCCAAGCCAGAATTCGGGCTCGGCCTGGGCGAGGCGTCCGCCAAGCCTCACCGGTGCGATCGCGCGCGCGAGCCCCGTATCGTCGTCCACATCGACGGCCACGCCGCAGATCGTGGCCTCGCCAAGCGCAGGCGTGAACCGCGTCGTGGAAATCTTGGTCAGGAACCGGTTGATCGGCTCCTCCTTGTCCATGCCAAGCACCGAATCGAAATCGCCGCACATTCCCGCATCGCTGATATAGGCAGTGCCGCCGTTGAAGATCTGCGCATCCGCTGTCGGCACATGCGTATGCGTGCCGATAACGCAGCTGGCGCGTCCATCCACGAAATGCGCCACCGCCTCTTTCTCCGATGTCGCCTCGGCGTGGAAGTCGATGAGGATGGCGTCGGCCCCACGCTTCAGCCCGCACAGATTGAGCTCGCGGTCGATGCTTCGGAACGGGTCGTCGGTATCGGCCATGAAGACGCGGCCTTGCGCATTGATGACGAGGACGTCGGCGCCGTTCGCGGCCTTGAAGTGCCCGACCCCGCGCCCAGGCGTACCCTCCGGAAAATTGATGGGCCGCAGCAGGCGGTCGTGCCGCTCGATGAAGACCAGCGTCTCGCGCTGATCCCAGACATGGTTGCCCGTGGTGACGACATCCGCGCCGGCATCGAGCAGATCGAGAAAGATCTGCTCCGAGATGCCGAACCCACCGGCGGAATTCTCGCCGTTTACCACGACGAAATCAGTCGCGTAGCGCTCGCGCAACCCCGGCAGGGCTTCGATGACCGCATTGCGGCCGGAGCGCCCTACGAGGTCGCCCAAGAACAGAATTCGCATGTACCGATCAGCCTCGCCGCGACAGCCTCGTCCGAGCCGTGCATTACCCAATCGCCGCGGCGGTTGCTAGGCGGGCGTGGACGGCCCGCACCGGCAAGAAAGAAGTAGCGAGGCCACGATGGCCGTCGGAGCGAGGATCCCTGGTTTCCCTACATAAGTAGGTGGGCGCCAAATAACGAAGACCACGGTCCCCGCAGGGTCAGCTCCCATAGGATCTTATAGGGCCCTGGGAATAATGCTCCTAACGCGCCTCGCAGCCCGCCGCTGCTAATATAGTACGTCAAACGGAAAAGAGCGACTAACGGCGCGACCCGTGCTGTTGCGCCTCAAGGCCGCCGCCCACGCGCTCATTCAAGAGATCGAGGCGATCCGCCGCCGCGCTGACCCGCGCGGCCAAATCGGCCTGCAGCGTCTTCGTCGTGTCGTCGGCCGCCGACTTGTCGCGGCGCGCCTCGGCCAGTGCGGTCTTCAGCTCCTGCATCTGCCGCCGCGTCTCCCACAGCTCATCGGTGACCATGAGCGACGCCATCAGGATCAGCCTGTCGTCACCGACCTGACCGAACTTGTGCATCATCGTGTCGACGTGGGAGCCGAGATATTCGGCGAGCGCGATGAGATGGCTCTCCTCCCCCTCGCCGCATTCCAGCCGATAGGTCCGGCCATTCAGCGTCACCGTGACTTCAGCCATAACGCCCCCGCAACTCTCAGCCGGACATTGCCGGCAACATGTCCTTCAAGGTTCCCATCGCAGATTCGAGCCGATCGGACACCTCATCGTTCGCCGCTTGCAGTCGGCGCACGCGGGCGCGTTCCGCATCGAGCTCGCCGAGAAGCCGGTCGCGCTCGTCCGTCAGGAAACGCACCTGCTCCAAGAGCGACGCCACCGAAGCGCCTTCCCCGCCTTCTGCGAAAACCTGTCCCAGGAAATCCTCAAGTGCGTCGACCGCGGCGTCGAGGCGTGTCGCTGCCTGTTGCAGAGCGTCAGGCTGAGTCATCTCGACCTACTGCCCCCTTACCGCATAACACACCAAAATTCGGGAGCGACATACCCTGCGTCGCTCCCCAGGCGACGCTAGCATGACAATGGGATGACGGGGCTTCGCTCGTCAACAATTTAGGCGCCTCCTCATCGAGAATCGCCGGCGCAGATTGACCTGTCACCAGCCGTGTGTTTTCAGACCAGGCCTTGGCGGCAGGTCTTTGCCCAGAGCCGGATTGGGAACAAATATTCATGGCTGAAGCGAGGCCGCCGAGCCGGCTGTATTTGCAAATCGCAGCGAAGGAATCGCTGTGCGCCGAAGACATCATCGCAAAGATCGGCGATCGCGCATGTTGTGTGTTGCTCGGCCCGGATGCGGGATCCGACGCACAGCGCACCCAACATCTTGTGAGCCTTGCGCAGAGCCGCGATCTCGCCTGCCTCATTAAAGATGACGTCGCACTTGCGAAGAGCGTTGGCGCCGACGGCGTGCACATCCCTGCGGATCCCGCCATCTTTGCCGACGCGCGCAGGCGGCTGGGAGGTGATGCGACCATCGGCGCGGATTGTGGCACGAACCGTCATGACGCTATGGTGATCGCCGAGATGGGCGCGGATTACGTTGCATTCGGCCCGAATTTGACCGCAGTCGCGCGCAATGGAGACGAGCGCGGGGAACTGATCGCGTGGTGGTCGGAGATCTTCGTCATCCCTTGCATCGCCTGGGACGTCTCCACGGCCGAGGAAGCCGCGATGTTGGCGGCGCTCGGCGCTGACTTTATTGCGCTGCCGCAAGCGTTTTGGGAAAGCGAAGACGCCCTGACGCGCGCAATCGAGATCGACGCGGTGCTGCGCGACGGAAGGAGAAACGATTGAGAATTGCCGCCGCGCGGCCCTGGCTTCAAGTCTTCTGCCTTGCGCTCTGCCTCATGGCCGCGCCGGTGGAAGCGGCGGAAAGCCCGTCTTTCGCGGCCTTTTCAAAAGGGGAATACCTGACGGCCCTTCAGCTTGCCGAAAAGGAAGCGACTGACGGCTCCAAGGAAGCCTACACGCTCATCGGCGAGATCTATGCCCAAGGCTTGGGCGTCGCCCAAGATCTCGGCAAGGCATCCGACGCTTACGCGAAGGCGGCGGATCTCGGCGACCCCAACGCGCAATTCTCCTTGGGCGCGCTGGTCGCCGAGGGCAACGGCGTGAAGAAGGACCTTCGCATCGCCGCCGATCTTTTTGAGCGCGCGGCGCAGGCTGGCCACTCCTCCGCGCAGTACAACCTCGCCCTGATCTATTTGAACGGCAACGGCCGTGCGGTTGACGAAGCGAAGGCCGCCGAGTGGATGCGGAAGGCTGCGGAGCAGGGCCTGGCGCTGGCGCAATACGATCTCGGCGCGTTCTACCAATTCGGCCGCGGCGTCCCTATCGACAAGGAGAAGGCCGCCGAGTGGACCGCCAAGGCGGCGGAAGGCGGCTTGCCCGCGGCGCAAGTCGAATATGGCGTGATGCTTTTCAAAGGCCAAGGCGTGCCTGCCGACGAGAAAGGCGCCTACAAGATGTTCAGCCTCGCCGCAGAACAGGGGAGCCCCGTCGCGCAGAACCGGCTCGCGCGTCTCTACGCCAACGGCGTCGCCGTGAAGGAGGACCCCGTGCAAGCAGCGAAATGGCATCTCCTCGCGCGCGGGGCCGGCGTCAGCGATTTTTCACTCGACATCATGCTCGCGAAGCTCAGCAAGGAGCAACGCGCGGCCGCCGAGAAGGCGGCAGAGGATTGGCAGAACGACCGCCTCTCGGAATGAGCGCCTGATGGTGGCGCCCTGACGGCGTTGCCAGACTTGACAGCGGCCAAGGCCCTGGCCTTAAAGGCGCCAAGCCCGCCATCTCCCGTCTTAAGGCCTTTTCATGAAAATCAACGGCAACGAAATCCGTCCCGGCAACGTCATCGAGCACAAGGGTGCTCTTTGGGTCGCCGTCAAGACGCAGGCCGTTAAGCCCGGCAAAGGCCCCGCCTACGCGCAGGTGGAACTTAAGAATGCGATCGACGGCACCAAGCTCAATGAGCGTTTCCGCTCATCCGAGACCGTCGAGCGTGTGCGCCTCGAGCAGCGTGACTATCAGTTTCTCTTTGCCGAGGGCGACACGCTGACCTTCATGGACATGGAGTCCTATGATCAGGTCCAACTTCAGCGGGATTTCCTCGAAGAGCGCGCGGCCTTTTTGCAGGACGGCATGAAGGTCTCCATTGAGACCCACGAAGGCCGTCCGATTGGAATTTCGCTGCCTGACCAGGTCACTCTCGCCATCGTCGAGTGCGAGCCGGTGGTCAAGGGACAGACGGCGGCGTCTTCCTACAAGCCCGCGATGCTCGAGAACGGCGTGCGCGTGATGGTGCCGCCATTCGTCGGCACGGGCGAGCGCGTGGTGGTGGATACCAACGAGCTGACCTACGTTCGCCGCGCTGAGTAACTAGGCAGCGCCGATCTCCCGCCGGCAATTCTCAGATGGCCGGACACTAAAGAAGCTGACATGGCCACCTCTGCCCTGATGAACGTCATGCTCGCCGCCGCCCGCAAGGCGGGCCGCAGTCTGGCGCGCGATTTCGGCGAAGTGGAGCAGCTCCAGGTTTCCTTGAAAGGCCCGGCCAACTTCGTCACCGCCGCAGACCATCGCGCCGAAGAGATCCTGCACGGCGAGCTGACCCGTGCGCGTCCCGGCTACGGCCTCCTCATGGAGGAGCGCGGCGAAGTCGAAGGCGCGGACCGCACGCACCGCTGGATCGTCGATCCTCTCGATGGCACGACCAATTTCCTCCACGGCATCCCCATCTTCGCAGTCTCCATCGCATTGGAGCGCGACGGCGACCTCGTTGCAGGCCTCATCTTCAATCCCGTGACCCATGAAACCTTCACCGCCGAGCGTGGCAAGGGCGCGTTCTTCAATGACCGCCGTCTTCGCGTCTCTGCGCGTACGGAGCTTGAGGACTGCGTGATCGGAACGGGCATCCCCCATTCCGGTCGGCCGGGCCATCCGGTCTTCCTGCGTGAGCTCGAGGCCGTCATGACCACATGCGCGGGCGTGCGCCGCTGCGGCGCGGCCGCGCTCGATCTCGCCTGGGTGGCGGCAGGACGCTTCGACGGCTTCTGGGAGCGCAATCTTCGCGCCTGGGATATCGCGGCCGGCATCGTCATCCTGCGCGAGGCCGGCGGCTATGTCAGCGATACGGACGGCAAAGACCTCATGCTGAAGAGCGGCAACATCGTCGCCGGCAACGAGGCGATTCATCGCAAGCTATTGAAACTTCTCAAGAACGCCGGCGCCGCGCCGTCTGAGGCAACGCCGCGCAGCGCCGCGTCCTGAACCTGCAGGCAAACATCCAGCGCCGCGGCAAGAAAGCTCCGCAACAACATTGGCAGAGTTGCGTTTCAACAACTCGTATTGGATCGCGCTACGCCCTGAGGTTGCCGTTTTGCCCGTCATAGTATTCGGGTAATCTTGCGCCGACATTCC
>DASQLK010000153.1:0-9597 GCA_035630055.1 Methyloceanibacter sp.
GATCGCGGCAGTATCAGTCAGAGATCGTGACAAAGCTCTGACGTTTTCGTGAAACCACGCCTTGGACGCTAACGAAACATGAACGCCGGGCCGGTAACATCTTGTCAACCCATACAGCCAAGCTATCCTTGCATGCACAACAACGAAGCATGGGTCCAACCATGTCAAAGAACGACCGAGCCACAGTGCGTTTAGGCAGTGGTCCCGGTTCACCCGTCTATCCGGAAGACATCGAGACAGCCATTCAGGAAGCGCTAAGCGCCCTCGCCGACCTTGATCGCACTTATGAGAAGCGCCGAGAGGCGATCAAGAAATCGTTCGTGTCCATCGTGCAGAAGAGGCTTTTACGGGCCGACGTGGATAGCTTGCATCGAAAAGACCGGGAGTCTTATGTGTTGCGGTTGGCTGATCTGCACTACCGCCGCATGCGTGCATCGTTGTTCAAGACATTGCATTGAGCCAAGAAGCCCGGCAGAGCGAACGTAGAAAAGCTGAGGCGTTCATGAACTCGTAACTGGTGTGTTCCGAAGCCACTGCAACGGTCAAGATAAGGGCGAACTTTCGCCGCCCTGCGATGCAAGCTTGGCTGTATGAATCGCTATCACTTCCATGTCTTCGACGGTCAGAACTACCATTGGGACGCGGAAGGGATGATGCTTCCCGATCTCGCGGCTGTCGCGGGAGAAGCAGAACGCCGAGCGCGCTCCGTTATTGAGTCGAGATCACGAGCCCAAGACTGGACGGCATGGATTGTTGATGTGCGGGGCAATGACGACATCACCTTATTCCACTACCCGTTCACGGAAATCACAGATGAAGCAGGCTCTTAAGACGAGAGCGGGCAATGACGAGCTCCCGAAGACCACCACCCATTGCTGCAAATGAGCGAAGAACCTGTCGCCCTCTAACCAGTCGCCGGAAGACGAAAACGGGAGTAGCTTCCGGTTGTCCTGGTTAGAGGAGGAAGCGATGCGAGGCGCTGCTACATTGTTTGTGCTGGCGGGGTTTGCGGCCGGGGCTGCCGCGGTGCAAGGGCTTCATGCGCAAACGAAGCCGCCGACCTATGTCGTCATCGAAATCGACGTGCAGGAGCCTGACAGGTATCAGAAGGAATTCGCGCCGCTTGCCGAGAAGGCGTTCACCGAGGCGGGCGGCAAGTTCCTGGCGCGCACCGGCCCGGCGGCCGTCATCACCGGCACGCCTCCGAGGCGCGCAGCCTTGATCGCATTCGAGGACCTGGACAAAGCGCGGGCGTCATTCAGGACAGACGCTTACAAAGAGCTCAGAAAAACCGGTCAAAAACACGCGACGTTTCGCGTTTACGCCTTAGAGGGGGTCACCCCGTAACACGGCGGGATTCGGTTTCGCTCGAGCGTGGGCGGGCGTTCTTCTGGAGCTGACGCAAAATTGGAACCTCGATAACGCCGCGGACCAGCGCCGCGGCCTAATGCGTAGCCTTGCCGAGCGCCGCGATGGCTGGCGCATTGAGCACGGCGCCGTCAGGCGCGAACTGCGAGCCGTGGCATGGGCAGTCCCAGCATTGCTCGGTGGAGTTCCAGCGAACCTCGCATCCGAGATGCGTGCACGCAGCCGACAGCAGATGCAACGTGCCGGCAAGATCCCGGCAGGCCGCGACCTTGCCGCCGTCGCGCTGAACGATTCCTCCCTGGCCGGGCCTGAGGTCATCGGTCGACCGCAAGTCATCGGGCACCGGTTTTCCCGCAAGGTTCTTCAGCGCCGTCAAGTTCTCGCTGACGTAGTTGAGAACCCCGGACGGCGTCTTGCGCGCGGGATCATAGATCGCTTCCCACGGACTGGATCCGGTGCTGATCAGGTCCTGAATCAGGAGCCCGGCCAGCGCGCCGTGAGTCATGCCTTGCCCGGAATCGCCGGTGGTCACGAACACGTTCTCGCTACCGGGACTGCGTCCGATGAGGCCGCAATAATCGATGGTATCGAGGACCTGCCCCGACCACCGATGCACCTCGTTGCCGAGGTCCGGGACGAGCTGCCTGATCCATGCCTCGATAGCCTCGAAGCGCACTGCGCCATCGTCGGCTTCTCCGGACTTATGATCGGCGCCGCCGGCGATCAGGTAGTCCATCTTGCCGGTTCCGGGATGCAGGCGGACGTAGTGGTACGGATCGCCCATGTCCCAGTAGAGCGCATCCGGCAGGCTGCCGCGCGGGAGGGTGAACGCCATGGCGTAAGTGCGATACGGCGCCATCTTGTCGGTCATTTGCCCGCGGTCGTTGATCGGCCCATTCGTTGCGATGACGGCATGCTTGGCTTTCACCTTCTTGCCGGCGGCGGTGACCACGCTAACGCCGTTCTCCAGCTCCTGGACTTCGGCAACGGCGGTGTTGGCGAAGAGCCGCCCACCTCGATCTTGGATCGCGGACACCACCCCACTGAGGTACTGGAGGGGGTGGAACGTCGCTTGCCGGGGGTAATGGAGAACCGGTGCGGATTCGAAGCCTTTCAAGGGCACGCCGGTTGCACGTTCCGCCGCCGCGTGAGCTTTGCGCGCCGCATCGTATTCCTGATCGCGCTGCGCCGTGCCCTCGCTCCGCTCCATCCCCAAAGCGGGAAAGAGGTAGGCATCGAGCCTGCGGAATGTGCAGGATATGGCATGAGCCTCGATAATCGCTTCGATGCGGTCGACCGCCGCTTCCTGGCTTTGCTGGAATGCCCGCGCGATGTCTTCGCCGCGAAGCTTGATCAAAGCGCTCAGGCCATCGTCGCAAATCGGCGCTAGATGCGCGGTGGTGCGCGAGGTCATGCCGCCCGCGATCGGCCCCTGATCGAGAACAATGACGGAATGACCGGATTGGCTCAGCTCATAGGCTGCCGACAAGCCCGCGATGCCCGCGCCAACGATGACAGTGTCGCAGGCGAGGTTCTGCGCCAAAGACGGCGCATCAGCCTTAACTGGCGCCCGCATCCATATGGACTTGGTCTGTTCGCTGCTGGCGTTCATGGCCGAACGTCTGACGTCATCGGGCAGCTTTCAAATTGACCTTCTTCTCGGCGATGCTCGACAGCTTTCTGTCGGCCGCCTTCTCCTCATTGAGGGTGGTCGTCAGCAGTTTTGCGACAGCCTCCTTGTCGAGCTCTTCCGCCCAGGCGATGAGCGTGCCGTAACGCGTGATCTCGTAGTGCTCGACCGCTTGCGCGGCGGCGATCAAGGCCGCGTCGAGCACCTGCTTGTCGCTGACCTCGCCGGCGATTTCGTTCGCCTCCTTGATGATGCCGTCGATCGCAGGGCAGGACGCAGCTTTGGCTTTCTGGCCGAGAAGATCGAAGACCTGCTCGAGACGGGAAACCTGCTTCTGGGTTTCCTCAAGATGATTCTTCAGGGCTGCTGTCAGCTCGCGATTGGTCGCCTTCGCGATCATGTCCGGCAGCGCCTTCTTGATCTGCTGTTCGGCATAATAGATGTCTTGGACGACATGCAGAAAAAGGTCGTCCATCGTGTTGATATCTTTTGCGAACAGGCCCATGACATACTCCTCCAGGACACACGTGACCCCTGGATCTCAACGCCAAGCTTGAGTAGCAGTTCCGCTGCGCTGGAACGTTGTAGTCTCGCTGCGAAGGGCAGCCAAGAAGGCGGCGGGCACGGGCGCCTCGCGCTCTCGATCGGCTCCGTCACGGCACTCGGTGGAGGTCGGACGATGAGCGCCGACATCTTCGCGACCATGTCGGCTTTTGAAGAGCTTTCTCGCGAGAGCGCTGTTGGCGCCGCTACTTTCCTTGGCCAAGGGCAAAAAGCGAAAAAACGGGATCAGAGTCCATGGCTTCCATCTTGAGTTCTCTTTGGGCCCGGTTGGCCGGCAACAAAGCTGCCGGAGAGGAGCCGGTTCCCGATGCCTTTGAATACAATGGCTATCGCATCCGAGCCGCGCCCTATGAGTCGGCGGGAGGTTTTCAGACCGCCGGCGTGATCGAGAAAGATTTTCCCGATGGCGTGAAGGAGCACCGTTTCGTGCGCGCCGAGGCTCATCCGAGCCGGGACGCCGCCGTCGCGTTCGCCATCGCCAAGGGCAAGCAAATCATCGATGAGCAGGGCGATCGAGTGTTCGGCAAGCAGCCTACCTAGGCAGATGCCTTTGAGCCGTGCCGCTTCTACATAGGGCGGTCGGGCGGCCTTCCTTTCTTCACCTTTCCTCGGCGTGTGCCGCGATCGGATGCCA
Source organism: Methyloceanibacter sp. (assembly GCA_035630055.1). GTDB lineage: Bacteria > Pseudomonadota > Alphaproteobacteria > Rhizobiales > Methyloligellaceae > Methyloceanibacter. Next base: position 4,197 of record DASQLK010000153.1, read on the forward strand.
AAGGAGACACACACAATTCACATACGCGTCACGATCCCGATTTATGCCCCCGCATGAGTGAGGCAATGGCCATGAACAACCTATTCTACTCGCCGTCCGCCCTGCCGCTTATGCAATCACTGCTGGCGACGCTCGCCGATATCGATTTCGCTCACGAGTGCGAGCTTCAGCGCCTCGCAACGGGCTCAGGCGACCCGGGACTGAAAGGGCGCGTTCGCGCGCAACTCGAGGCAAGCCATCGCGAACGCCGAGCCCCCTATGTTCAGCAACTCGGCGTCCTTGAAGCGCGAATCGAGCCCGCACGTCGGACGTGAGAAGGTTCGCAACGGCTACGCGAGCTTCGCCCGAAGGTCTCGAACAGAGCCAGTTCGTCGCGATCAGGCAAATTAGCCGCGGCCGTCCACCTGCGCCGGCCCGTCACAATATGCGTCATCTCTGGCGTGAGATTGAGCCATGGCGCTCGAACTGCGGGCAAAAGCCGAAGTTCAAGGCCGCTTTTGGCTCATTCCATGAGTCCCGAACATGGGACACCTGTGCTGACCTCTGTGGCACAGCGGCACCCGACGCCTCATATTGGCTGTAACGAATAAGAGGAAGCGCCTGGGGTCATCGAGCGCCATGCTCAGGAGATGAACCCATGCCAACTGCACTTCTTGACCGAGCTCATGGCCGGTCCTTAGCCGATACTAAACATCCTCCGTATCAGCGGGCAGCCCGTCGGGGACTGTTGCGCCGTGCCTGGAACGCGCTTGCCGAAGTCGGCGAGCGCCGAGCCGCTGCCGACATCGCACGATACGTCCAGCAGAGGGGAGGCCGGCCTACCGGTGACCTGAGGAAGGATGTCGAGCAGATCGTGGCGTTGAGAGGTCTGCGATGATCTCGCGCGCTGAACCGGTAGCCCCAGGCCCTCGACCCCGGGGCTAGCGACAGTGTGGTGACGTGAGCCGAGGACCGGGATCCATTGTCAGTCTAACGTGCCGCGCGCCTGTCGCTCGAACTCATCCCGGTTGATCGCGATGAAGGCGTCTTCCGTCCCGAGAAGTTCGACCCTGCGGGCGACGCTGCGATGCGTTGAGGCTTCGCTCATTTAGCCGCTCGTGTCATTGGCAGCTTCCCTCAGCCAACGCTCCGCTGCCGAGCGACCCGCGTCGCGAAGCCCGGTCAGAAAATCCCAATCGAGGTTGAGCGCGCTCAACTCGCCCAGGGATGGGACGTGCGTTTCTGCTGCGACGTGATGGACACGAAGTTTCTGCAGCTTTCGGCTCATCCGCGAGCCGCCGTTCTCGGCGGTGGTCAGCTCCGTCATGGCAGAGAGTGACTCCAAGTCCCGCAGGAGGGAAGCGTTGAACGTGATTTGCTCCGCCCGTTTCACAATCTGCGAAGAGGTGGTGGGCATCTCCGCCCCGGCCGTTGGCATGATCTGAACGATCACGACGTCTGAGGCTCGGGACGCGAGAACAAGGGGCAGCACGGGCGGATTTGCCGAGTAGCCGCCATCCCAATACGCCTCGCCGTCGATCGATACAGCATGATGGATGAGGGGCAGGCACGCTGATGCGAGGATGACCTCCGGCGAAACCTCCCGTTCTCGGAAAATGCGCAACTTTCCATCTGAGACGCGCGTGGTAGCGATCAGCAGACGCAAACTGGGTTTGGCCTGAATCAAATCGAAGTCGATCTCCTCAGCCAAAATCTTTCGCAGCGGGTTCAGGTTGAAGGGATTGAACTGGTAGGGCGACAGCACGCGCGCCGTGGCGTTGACCGCCAACGCTGTGTTCGCAGCCGGAGCCGCCTCGCTGGCCCGTTGCCAAAACCGCCGCAGCCGGTTCTTTGCTTCGACGCGACCGCCAGCAGCAAGCCCAGAGGCAAGGACGACGGCGTTTACCGCCCCTGCGCTCGCCCCGCTTACTGCATCAAAGACAATGTCGTCTTCCTCCAAAAGGCGGTCCAGGAAGCCCCAGGTGAAGGTGCCAAATGAGCCGCCGCCTTGAAGCGCTAACGAGAGTTTGCGCTTTTGAGGCTTCTTGCGCGACAGAGTGAGGATCGAAGCAGAGCCATCGGAAAATGGGCGCTGAGTATCCGCGCGAACAAAATCGTCGTCTGTGAGAATTTTCATCCCGGAATATTGTGCAATGCACAACGAGAATTCAACGGCAGCGTGGCCACGCTTCCGGCCCCCTTCTATGCTCACGGCGCATGAAACGATTGAGGGTTGCTGCTTCCTCGAGCAGGCTGCGAGCGTGGCGGGCACCCCCAGGGCAAGAGTCGGTCGTCAGCGCTCATGGGACCCTCTCGGTGAGCGCTATTTAACCAAGACGGTTGGGCGACGCTCGATCGCCTCCACCCGGACTAGTGGCAGAGCGACATCTGTCGTGCGCATGCCGCGGGTCCTTAGTCCTGCAGCAGGAGCGTCAGGCTGCCGCGAGCTTCGCCCGTAGGTCCTCGAACAACGCCAACTGCCGCGGGTCGAGACTGCGGCCGGCGGCCCGCGCCACGAACACCTTGAACATGGCGTCGCCGTCGACGCTGACGAATTGCAGCGAGCAGGAGCGCTTGCCGAAGAAAGGCCGGTCGACGAAGTAGATCCAGCGGCAGCGGTCGGCGCGGAGGTGCCCGCCGAGCGGGCTGTCGGGGCCGTGGATGTTGAAATAGCCGCGGCCTGCCTCGCCCGGCGGCAGCCGCGTCTTGCACTCGAAGACGCCGTCGCGCGTATGCACGAGGAACATCACCTCGCCCCACGCCGTCAGCTCGCGCCAGATCTCCGCGAAGCGTTCTCCCGGAACGCGAGGGGCGGGCAGGCAGTCGAGAACCGCTTGCAAGGGCACGTCATGGCGCTCGGCGACCGTCTCGAGCACGCCGTCGGGCTTCCCAGCGAGATCGGCCCGAACGCCGTCCAAGCGGTCATCGGCCGCGGCGGCCGCCTCGCTCATTCCGCCGCCTCGGCCGGCGCCCGGACAACTGTCTGGATCACCTCGAAGCCTTCGAACTCGGGATGTCCGAGGGTCAGGGGCCGGTTCTTCGGCGCGCGGGCATGGGCGCGCCGGAACTGCTCGGAGCGCGTCCACGCCTCGAAGGCGGCTCGGGACGACCATACCGTGTGCGAGGAATAGAGCACGTGGTCGTCGCGCTCCGGCCCGCGCAACATGTGGAACTCCACGAAGCCGTCGAGCTCATGCAGGTAGCTCTCGCGGTTGAGCCACACGGCCTCGAATTCCGCCGTCGCGTCCTTCAGGACCTTGAAGCGGTTCATGGCGATGAACATGGATCTCTCCTTGCAGGCTGCGGCAACCGCGCTTTCCGTCACCGCGACGCGAAGCGGAACGTTGCCGCGATCTTGGCGGTGAGGCCCGGGCTATAGTCCGAATCGAGATACTTGCGGTAGCGCTTGTCGAGCAGGTTCTCGACGACGAAGTCGAAGCGCGTGAAATCGTCGATCTTGTAGGAGGCGAAGGCGTCGACGAGGCCGTAGGACTTGGCGTCGGGGAAAACACCCGCCAGATCGACCGGCACGCGCTTCTCGTCGACGAGCCAGGTCCGTGCCCCGATCGTCAGCTTCTGCTCGAGGAAGCGGAAGGCGAGGGTGCCGCCGATGCGATCCGGCGGCACGCTGACGAGCGTGCGCCCGGTCTCGACGTTCTCGCCTTCGATCGTGGTCGCGGTGACGCGGGCGAAGCCGCCTCCCCAATCGTAGGTCGCCTCGAGCTCGGTGCCGGTCAGCTCGGCCTGCGTGATGTTCTGGAACTGCACGTCGGGCAGGAAGATCGCCGGCACGCGCGGGTTCGGGCTGACGCGGAACGGCACGGTGCCCGGCAGGCTGACGATCTCGATATAATCGTCGACCACGTTGCGGAACACGACCGCCTTGGCGCGGAACGAATCGCCGGGCGCGAACACGTCGTCGTATTTCAGGTTGACGCCGCCCTCAACGGTGTGGGCGACCTCGGGCCGCAGCGCCGGGTTCGGGCGGATGCCGAAGGGCGGGAACGGATGGATGCCGTTGATGAGCGTCTCCGAGATGGCCGGCGCCCGGTAGCCTTCCGCGTAGGTGCCGAAGAACTCGATGCCCCTGAGCGGCGACACCCCGAGCGTCGCCTTCGGCGAGACGCGGTCGCCGTCGGACTGGAAACCGCCGCCCTCGAGCTCGTAGGCGTCATAGCGCGCGGCGCCGATGACGCGGAAGATGCCGCCGAAGCGCAATTCATCCTGGATGAAGCCGCCGGTCAGGCGGCGCTGCCCCGAGGGCGTGAAGGCCGTGCCGAAGCCGCCGGCCCGATCGGTCGTCTTGACGTCGTCCTCGGCCGCGTCGATGCCGGCCGTGAGGGCGTGGCCGACGAAGCCGGTCTCGAAGCGCGCGGTGTTGAAGATGTCGAAGCCGCGCGTCTCGATGTCGAAGGTGCGCGCCGAGCCGGGCCTGACGCCGAGGCTCGCGAAGGTCGCGGTCGGCTCCGCGACCGTCTGCTCGTCCGTGGTCGTCGTGACATATGCTTTCGCGGAGAAGTCGAGCCAGGGCATGTCGGGGCGCTGGAAGCGGTGGCCGATCGTGTAGGTGCCGGTGTCGACGTCGTGGCGGAAGCGCGTGCCGGTGCCGGTGCCGCCGTTATTGACGAAGTCGTAGCGTTGGCGCTGGCCCGAGAAGCTGAGCGTGTGGCCGTCGGCCGGACGCAGGTTGAACTTGCCGAGGCCGCCGACCAGCTCGCGGTCGGTGTCCGGCACCGTCACGCCGGACCCGTCGCGGTAGCGGCCGACGTCCCGATAGACGAACTGGCCGAACACATCGGCCGCCGTGCCGATGCGCGCGCCGGCCGCCGTGCTGGTGAAGAAGCCCGGGCCGTTGGTGACGACGCCGATCTTCTGGCTGACGCCGTAGCGCTCGTCCGCGGCGAGGATGTCGTCGATCGTCGTGGTGCGGAACAGGACAACGCCGCCGATGGCGCCCGAGCCGTAGATGGTCGAGACCGGGCCGCGCGTGATGTCGATGCCGCCGATGAATTCGGGATCGAGGAAGAAGCGCCCGTTGGCGCTGTGTCCCGTGGTTTGGAAATTCTGCCGGGCGCCGTCGACGAGCACGTTGACCCGCCCGAAATCCTGCAGGCCGCGGATGTTGATCGATTGCGAGGGATCGTTGTTGTTCTCCGACGTCGTCACGCCGGGCACGTCGCGCACCGCGCCGGCAACCGAGGTCGCCTGGATCCGGTTGATGTCGTCGCGGGTCACCACCGAGGTGCCGGAGAGCGCGTCGATGGCGCTCTCTTCGGTCTTGGTCGAGGTGACGGTGATGGTGTCGAGCGTCACCTCCTGCGCCGACGCGGCGCCGGCGGCGAGCGCGGCAAGGGAAACGGTTGCGGCAAGCGCCGCATGGCAATGAACACGCATGGCAAGAAGCCCCCGGTCTCATGGTTGG
>DASQLK010000154.1:0-8640 GCA_035630055.1 Methyloceanibacter sp.
GGAATGGTATGCCTATTGCGGCCAGCGCTATCAAAGCTTTGATCCGCGCAGCGGCTACTTCATGGGCTATAACGGCGTGGCCTATTTCTGCCGCTAGCGCCTAAAGCAGCTTTTGAGTTCAAGCCTCCGGCTGGAGACACCCGCCGGAGGCTTTGCCATTTTTGCACCCCGGACGACGCCCTTTGCGGCCCCTCGCCTGCAACCTTAGGCAGTGCGTCTAGATCCTTCGCCTAGCGTCAATTTATCCGCCGAACCCCAGCCATTCACCGGACGTTATGCCTGCGGCAGTCGACCGGGGACATGACTGAATTGCGTCTTGAATGTGGTCAAATGGCGACGCAAAATTACTTTGCTTTTGAGATGAGTCCGGTCAGCAGCTCGCCGGCATTCTCCGGCCTGGGCGAGCGAAAGGAGACGCAGAAGGAACTCTGGCCATGACGATGGCAACCGCATCCGCGCCCGCATTGGAAGCGCCTCGCGATCAACCCAACACACCTGCCGACCGGCAGGCACTCGGCCTCATCAAACCCTATCAGGGCATGGTCGCATGGCCGACCGTGTTCCTCGCCATCGGCATCGTCACGGCATTCGCGCTCGTCTGCACGCTCGCCACGATGCACATCATCCCGCTCTGGCTCGGTCTGATCCTCAACACGCTCATCCTCTACGCGGATCAGACGCCGCTGCATGAGGCCTGCCACGGCAACATCGCCGGCAAGGACTCACGCTGGCTCTGGCTCAACCATCTCGTCGGCTATGTCTGCGGCACGATCCTGCTGCATGAGTACAAGGCGTTCCGCCACATGCATCTCGCCCACCATCGCGACACCAACAACGTGGATCTCGATCCCGATCATTGGGTCTGCGTGAAGGGGCCGTTCAACGTTCTCTTCCGCTGCCTGACGATCGTGTGGTGGTACCATCAGTATTTCTGGAAGCACATCGCCTTCCACGGGCACCTACCAGGCATGCGCCCGCTCGCCATCCACATCGTCATGATGCACGTGGTCTATTACGGCATCGCACTCGGGCTTTCCGTGCTGGGCTATTGGCGCGAAGTGCTGATGCTGTGGATCGTCCCGCACATCCTCGCCTCGGCGCTCATCATCTATTTCTTCGCCTATCTCACTCACAAGCCGCATGTCGCGAAGGAGCGCTATCGCGACACCAACGTATTCTGGTTCCGCGGCCGCATCTCGGAGCCGCTCGTGAACGGGCTCTACATGTTCCAGAACTTTCACCTCATCCATCACCTCTTCCCGCGCGTGCCGTTCTATCTCTACGGCGACGCGTTCCGTTCGATTAAGCCGGTGCTGGAGCAGGAGCATGCGCGGATCTATGAGTTCGGACATCCGCCCAATCACCATCATCCCGAGCCGTCGCATCAGCATCATCACCCCGCGGCGTCCTAGCGGGACGAGCATGACGCAAAAGGGCCGGGATCATCCCGGCCCTCTTTGTTTGGAGTGGTTAGCCCGACGCCGCCAGGTCAGTGCAGCCGCAACTCCCCCGCGACGAAGCTGAACTCAGTCGGCGCGATCAGCCGGCGATGCGCGACGCGGACACGATAGAGCGCGCCATCGAGATTGCTGCTCCAGAAGCCGAGAAAGTCGGTGAGCTTCGGGAAGCGTGGGGCAAGGTCGTAGTCCTGCCAGAGATAGCTTTGCAGCAATTTGGGGTGGTCGGGCAGGCGGTAGAGGATTTCCGCTGTGGTGAGCGTAAAGCCTTCGAGCTGCGCCCGAAACGCGGTGTCAGTCATGATTCCCCCGCATGTCGTTGGTCTCACGACTCAATTGTTACGCAGCGCTTGGGCGGCGTCCAGCCTAATTAGTGAGCGAAAACAGCGCGCTAGCAGCAAAGTCGCGCGCCTGCTAACGCCTCCTGGCACTCTCTCCTTGAAAGTGCCAAAGTGCTTTTTTACATAGGGCGCGGGAAAGCGCCTCGCGGGGGCTTCCCCGTTTCACCAGTCATTGGAGGAGGATTACATGAAGTTTCGGCCGCTACACGACCGCGTGGTCGTACGCCGTACCGAGGAAGAAGACCGCACCAAAGGCGGCATCATCATTCCAGACACCGTGAAGGAAAAGCCGCAGCAGGGCGAGATCGTCGCTGTCGGCCCCGGCGCGCGCGACGAGACCGGCGCGGTGCAGCCGCTCGACGTGAAGCCCGGCGACCGCGTGCTGTTCGGCAAGTGGTCCGGCACCGAGGTCAAGATCGATGGCCAAGACCTTCTCATCATGAAGGAAAGCGACATTTTGGGCGTGCTCGAAGGCACTGCCGCGAAAACAAAGAAGGCCGCCTAATTTAGGGGCCGCAATCCGGAGTTCAGAACAATGGCTGCTAAGGAAGTGAAGTTTGCTCAAGACGCCCGTGACCGCATGTTGCACGGCGTCGATGTCTTGGCCAACGCGGTCAAGGTAACGCTCGGCCCGAAAGGCCGCAACGTCGTGCTCGAGAAGTCGTTCGGCGCGCCGCGCATCACCAAGGATGGCGTGACCGTCGCCAAGGAAATCGAGCTCGAGGATAAGTTTGAGAACATGGGCGCGCAGATGTTGCGCGAGGTCGCCTCGAAGACTGCCGATCTCGCCGGCGACGGCACCACCACCGCGACTCTGCTCGCGCAGGCGATCGTCCGCGAAGGCGCGAAGTCGGTCGCGGCCGGCGCCAATCCGATGGACCTGAAGCGCGGCATCGATCTCGCCACCACCGCCGTCGTCAAGGAGCTGAAGGCGAAGGCGAAGAAGGTCACCTCGAATCAGGAGATCGCCCAGGTCGGCACCATCTCCGCCAATGGCGACGAGGAGATCGGCCGCTTTATCGCCGACGCCATGCAGAAGGTCGGCAATGACGGCGTGATCACGGTCGAGGAAGCCAAGAGCCTCGAGAGCGAGCTCGAAGTCGTCGAGGGCATGCAGTTCGACCGCGGCTACATCTCGCCCTACTTCATCACCGATGCCGACAAGATGCGTGTTGAGCTGGAGAGCCCCTACATTCTCATCAACGAGAAGAAGCTTTCCAACATGCAGTCGCTGCTCCCTGTCCTTGAGGCGGTGGTGCAGTCGGGCAAGCCCCTCCTCATCATCGCGGAGGATGTCGAGGGCGAGGCGCTCGCAACGCTCGTCGTCAACAAGCTGCGCGGCGGCTTGAAGGTCGCTGCCGTGAAGGCGCCGGGCTTCGGCGATCGCCGCAAGGCCATGCTGCAGGACATCGCGGTCCTGACCGGCGGCGAGGTGATCTCCGAGGATCTCGGCATCAAGCTCGAGAACGTCACCCTCAACATGCTGGGCAAGGCGAAGAAGATCGTCATCACCAAGGATGACACCACGATCGTCAACGGCGCCGGCAAGAAGCCGGACATCGAGGCCCGCGTTGCCCAGATCCGCCAGCAGATCGAGGACACCACCTCCGACTACGACAAGGAGAAGCTGCAGGAGCGGCTGGCGAAGCTCGCCGGCGGTGTTGCCGTCATCCGCGTCGGCGGTGCCACCGAGACCGAGGTGAAGGAGCGCAAGGATCGCGTCGACGATGCGTTGAATGCCACGCGCGCTGCTGTCGAGGAAGGCATCGTACCGGGCGGCGGCGTTGCGCTGTTGCGCTCGGTGAGCGTGCTCGATGCACTGAAGGTCGCCAATGACGATCAGCGCGTCGGCATCAACATCATCCGCCGCGCCCTTCAGGCGCCTGCGCGTCAGATCGCGCAGAACGCGGGCGAGGATGGAGCCGTCATCGTCGGCAAGATCACCGACAAGGATGATTACGCGTTTGGCTACAACGCGGCGACCGGCGAGTACGGCAATCTCGTCAAGCAGGGCGTCATCGATCCCGCCAAGGTCGTGCGCACGGCGCTGCAGGATGCAGCGTCCGTGGCCGGCCTGCTCATCACCACTGAGGCGATGGTCGCGGAACTGCCGAAGAAGAATGCGGCACCCGCGATGCCCGGCGGCGGCATGGGCGGCATGGGCGGAATGGACTTCTAAGCCTGTCCCCTTAAGCGACTCAAACGAATCGCGAAAATCAGAGCCGTGCCTTCGGGCGCGGCTCTTTTTTGTGCCGGCCGGCGCACTCCTCTATCGTCAGGCGATGGCGAAGGAAGCACAGCAAGGCACCATCCGCGTCGGCGTCGGCGGCTGGATCTTCCCGCCCTGGCGCGGCACGTTCTACCCGAAAGGGCTGAAGCAGGCCGATGAGCTGAGCTACGCCGCCGCGCACCTCACCACCATCGAGATCAACGCTACCTTCTATCGTCTGCAGAAGCCTTCAAGCTTCCGCAAATGGGCCGGCGCCGCGCCGGATAACTTCAAGTTCGCGCTGAAAGCGCCGCGCCTCCTCACCTACCGCACCGCGCTCGCCGAGGGCGGCGACTTCATGCAGCGCTTTGTGGATTCGGGCATCGCCGAGCTTGGCGACAAGCTCGGACCGATCCTCTGGCAGCTGCCGCCGACGAAAAGCTTCGACGCGGCCGACATTGGCAAGTTCCTGGAATTATTGCCGAAGAGTCTCGACGGCAGGCGTCTGCAACATGTCATGGAGGTGCGCAATGACAGCTTCCGCGATCCGGCCTTCATCACGCTCCTGCGCGACGCGAAGGTGAGCCTCGTTTACTCCGAAAGTGAAGCCTATCCGGCCATGGCGGACGTGACCGGCGACATCATCTATGCGCGCTTGCAGAAAGGCAGCGACGCTATCGAGACATGTTATGCCGCGCCCGATCTCGACGCTTGGGCGGGCCGCGCCCGAACCTTCGCCGCCGGCGCAATCCCCGCCGCTCTCCCGGTCGCGGATGCGATGGCGGAGCCATCCCGCACGCCGCGCGACGTCTATCTCTATTTCATTCATGAGGGGAAAACGCGCGCCCCGGCCGGCGCGCTGGCGCTCATCGAGCGGCTTAGCCGGTCTTGAACGTCTTGGCGCGCGCGAGCAGCGCGTCGCGCTCCGCCTTGAAGCCGCCCGCGATCCATTCGTCCTCCAGCCGCCGCAGGCTCTCGCCGATATCCGGCCCTGCGAGTCCGAGTTCCGTCATGTCCGTGCCGCGCAGCGGAAAGACCGGCGCGTGCCAATTCTGCGGCAGTTGCAACGCCGCACGCCAGGCCGCGTCGTTCGCCGCAGCCCCGCTGCGCGCCCAGGCGATCAGCACGAAGCTCGGATAGATGCCCTCGCCGAGGCGGTAGAGCAGCGCCGTTGCGTCCGCCTCCTCCGGCAGTCCCGTCGCGCTGCTGCGTTCGCCGCCAAGCACCAGCACCGACTGCTCGGCATTCGAAAGCCGCAAGCGCGCCGCGAGCCGCGCCGCGTCCTCCTCGACGAACACGGCGAGGACGGAAAGCCGCCGCGCCGGGTTGTCGCCGAGTTCGACTGTCTCCTCGATAGCGACCAGCCGCGCGAAATCCTCAAGGCGCGGCACGCTGCCAAGCACCTCCGTGAGGAGCCCATAGTCGAACATCGCTTCGATCGCATCGCGCGCGCGGGGCGCCACCAGGATGCGCCGCAGCTCCGCGCCCAACCGCTCGGCGGAAAGCTGCGCAAGCCCCGCCATCTCTTGCACGCAAGCGTGCAAGCCCTCCGCGTCAAACGCGCCCTTGCCGTAGGTGGCGCTGAAGCGGAAGAAGCGCAGGATCCGCAAATAGTCTTCTTCGATGCGCGCGGCCGCGTCCCCAATAAAGCGTACGCGGCCCGCGGCGAGATCGGCATAGCCACCGAGCGGATCGAACACCGTGCCATCGCGATCGGCGTAGAGCGCATTCAAGGTGAAGTCGCGCCGCTTCGCGTCCTCCTCCCAATCCTGCGTAAAGGCGACCGTGGCATGACGGCCGAACGTCTCCACGTCGCGTCGCAGCGTCGTCACCTCGAACGGCATCCCGTCCGCGATCAGGGTCACGGTGCCGTGGTCGATGCCGGTCGGCACCGCCTTCAGCTTCGCCGCCCGCGCAAGCTCGACGACCTTGTCGGGCTCCGCCGTGGTGGCGAGATCGACTTCGTGTACGGGAATTCCGAGCAGCGCATTGCGCACCGCGCCGCCGACAGCGCGCGTTTCGATACCGTCTGCATCGAGCGCGTCGAAGATCGCTTGCGTCTGCCGCCGCTCCAGCCAGTCCGCATCCTGCAGAGACGGCGGCGTCAGGCGATGCTGGTTGTCGTGCTCAGCCATGGCGCAAGGCGTCAGTCGATCGTTCCGGGCTTGATCACGCCATCCTCCATCCGCGGCGGATGATAGATGCCGCCAGGCGCGCCACCGGAGAAGGAAATCAGCAACGCGGTGGCGATCAGCAAGAGCCCGAGGCCAGCGCCGGCGAGCCACGCGACCGGCGCGCCTTGCCAGACATTCGCCGCCGCAACCTTCTTCGCCAGCATCATGTAGGCTGCGTAGAGCAAAAACGGCAGCGCGAACAGGACAATGTTGATCAGGACGACGCGGAGCATGGCACGGGCCTTGGGCTAGTGTCTGGCGGGCGCAGCAGCGCTGCGGTTCATGGCGGCATGGGAAGTCACGCGCCTTCGCCCTCTTCGCCGGAAGGGAACGGGAAGAATACGCCGCCGCTCCATACCCCAGGGCGTGCCCCATCCTCCGCGGTCGCGAGTGCGGCAAGCTCGTAGTAGAGCGCGCGCGTGAGCTTCGCTTCTAGCCCTTCGCGAACGAGAATGTAAGGCACTGGCCCCTCGCCACCGGCGCCGAAGCGTAAGGGATGCTCTCGATCCGCCGTGATCATGTCGTCGACATTGGTGGTGAAGATCAGCTTCTGCTCTTTGCCCTTGCCTTCCTTCCGCATGGAAACCGCGATGAAGGGGGCATCCGCGACCGCGATCGGCACCTTCTCGACTGGCGTGACCAGAAAGTAGCGTCCGTCCCCTTCGCGCCGGAGCACGGTGGAGAACAGCTTGACGAGGGGCTGCCGCTTGATCTCGCCGCCCTCGTGGAACCAGGCGCCGTCCCGCGCGATGGCGAGACCGCCGTCTCCGCAATCATTAATGTTTGGCAATGTCGGAGAGCGCGGTTTGCCGCGAACCTCCTCTAATGCTACGAGAACGTCGGCTTTTCCGTGTCCCGGCATCGCCTCGCCGCCTACCGTCGTTGACCGCGCCGACCTGGGCAAACCGGTGCTGAACCACCAATTTGTGACCAGGCATCGGGCGCAAAGGGCTTCCGCTGACCAGGGCCTTTCACCCATAATCTTGTAGCAGCATCGAGCGGAAAAACCGAAGCCATGACAACAGTCGCCTCAACCGAATCCCAGCTCATCGATCGCATCGAAGAGGTCGGCGCCAAGGTCCAAAAGGTCCGCGACGCGACGAGTTCCGTCATCTTCGGCCAGGAGCGCGTAATCGATCTCGCGCTCATCACGCTTCTGTCCGGCGGGCATGCCCTCCTGATCGGCGTGCCCGGCATTGCCAAGACCAGTCTTGTCGAGACCCTTGGCGCCGTGCTCGGTCTAGAGAACAAGCGCATCCAATTCACGCCGGACCTCATGCCCTCCGACATCATCGGCTCGGAGGTGTTGGAGGCAAGCGCAAGCGGCAAGCGATCGTTCCGTTTCGTGCCCGGCCCGGTCTTCACCCAGCTCCTCATGGCCGACGAGATCAACCGCGCGAGCCCCAAGACCCAATCCGCGCTCCTCCAGGCGATGCAGGAGCATCACGTCACGTTCGCCGGCACCCGCCATGACGTGCCGCGGCCCTTCCATGTGCTCGCGACGCAGAACCCGCTCGAGCAGGAAGGCACCTATCCCCTTCCCGAGGCGCAGCTCGATCGTTTCCTGCTGCAGATCGACGTGTCCTATCCCGACGAGGCCGCCGAGCGTCAGATGCTGTTCGCAACTACCGGGACCGAGAACCGCTCGCTCCATACGATCCTCTCCGCCGACGAACTGATGCTGGCGCAGCGCCTGGTACGCCAGCTTCCCGTTGGCGATCAGGTTGTGGACGCGATCCTAAAACTCGTCCGCTCCGCGCGGCCGGGCACCGGTGTCGATAAGGAGATCGACGAGCTGATCGCCTGGGGCCCCGGCCCCCGCGCGAGCCAGGCTTTGATGCTCGCCGTGCGCGCTAAGGCGCTGATGGACGGCCGCCTCGCGCCGTCCGTCGATGATGTCGTCGAGCTCGCCGAGCCCGTCCTCAAGCACCGCATGGCGCTGACATTCGCGGCCCGAGCCGAAGGCTTGCAGATCGCCGATCTCGTCGCCAAGCTCGTCGAGCCCCTGGGGTAATTGAGGGTTGGCCGGCCCCCCGCAGAGAGTGCTGCAGCCCTTCCCGGTCGAAGAGACCGAAGCCCACGGGCTGGCCGAGCGCATGCCGTCGCTTCTCGTCGAGGCGCAACGGGTGGCGCATACCGTGACCCACGGCACGCATGGCCGCCGCCGCGCAGGACCCGGCGAGACCTTCTGGCAGTTCCGCCACTTCGACCAGAACGACAGTCATGCCGGCATCGATTGGCGCCGCTCCGGTAGTTCCGACACTCTTTATGTCCGCGAGCGTGAATGGGAGGCGGCGCATACCGTCTGGCTTTGGGTCGACCTTTCGCCTTCCATGCAGTTCCGTTCCCGCCTTGCGAAGATTTTGAAGGAGAGCCGCGCCGTCGTTCTCGGCCTCGCCCTCACCGAACTTCTGGCACGGGGCGGTGAACGCGTGGGTGTCATGGGCGGGCTTCCCTTC
>DASQLK010000155.1:0-10387 GCA_035630055.1 Methyloceanibacter sp.
GCCGGTGTCGGTCACCTCCACAAGCACGTATTCGGCGGGCACCAGATGCTGCTCGCCGAGGCCGCGCGATTCCGGCTCGGTGACGTTCGCCGTGCGAATGCGAAGCTTGCCGCCGCCCGGCATGGCATCGCGCGCGTTGACAGCAAGATTGACGACGACCTGCTCGAATTGATGGAGGTCGGCTTTCACCGGCCACAGATCCCGCCCCTGATCGAGCGTGAGTTCGACATTCTCGCCGAGCAATCTGCCGAGCAGGATGGAAAGTTCCGACAGCACATCGCCGAGATGGAGCACCTGCGGACGGAGCGTCTGCTGGCGCGAGAAGGCAAGCAGCTGCCGGACGAGTCCGGCGGCGCGGTTCGCGTTCTGCTTGATGTTCATGATGTCCTGGAACGCTGGGTCCGTCGGACGGTGGTTCTGCAGAAGGAAGTCGGAGAAGCCGATGATCGCCGTCAGCATGTTGTTGAAGTCATGTGCGATGCCGCCGGCCAACTGCCCGACCGCCTGCATCTTTTGACTCTGCGCGATCTGCATCTCGAGAGCACGCTGCTCGGTCGTCTCGATCACATAGGCGATGACGCTTTCGCGCTCGCCCTCCGCACCTTCAATGGGGCTCAGATAGACGCGGCCGCTTCGCGTCTCGTCGGCGGCGAAGGCGACGTCCACCGGATCAATGAGCGCCTGACCGGCAAGCGCCAGCGAAAGCGCCTTGCGCAAATTTGAATGGTCCTGCTGCTGCACCAGGGTTTCAAGCTTGATGTTGGCGTCGTCGGCGCCAGCCACGAAAAGCCGTGCAAAGGCTGCGTTGCTGGCCGTAACCAGCCCTTCCCGATCGATCGCGGCGATGGCGATCGGGCTCGAATGGAAGAGACGCGCAAAGCGGAGCTCTGCCGCGCCGGCCTGCTCCGGTTCACCGGCCGATCGATTCAAAACGAGCACATGGGCAAGGCCAAGATCGCCGGCACCGGTCGGCACGCGGTGGAGGATGCGCACGGGCAAGCTCGTACCGTCCGATTTGTAGAAGTCGAGCTCGAAGCGACGGGTCGTGCCCTGGGACGCGCCCCGGCCGGCGCGCGCTATCAGTTTGGCGCCGTCGTCGGACATGATCTGCGACAGCTTGAGCGGCTTGTTGACCAAGTCGGCCAGATCGCGGCCGAGCCATTGCGCGAGGGTATCGTTCAGGTAGTCGATCGTTCCGTCGGCGTCCGTCGTGAAAAAGCCGGCCGGCGCCTGATCGAGAAAGGCGATGGCCGCCTGCACCTTGGCGAAGCTTTCTTCCTGCTTGGCCTGGTCCCGCGTGATCTCATCGAGTTGCCAAACGATGAGGTTGCCCTTGCGACCGGCACGCGGGTCCGTGGGCATCGGCTGCACGGAGATGCGGAACCAGCGCGGAGCGACATCCGCAAGGTCGTCACCTTCAGGCGGAAGCCGGAATTCTTCCTTCAAGGATCGGCCTTGCTGCGCCGCGCGCGACAGGCGGAAGATCACTTCCGCAAGATGAGGGTTGCCGGCAAAGGCGCGATCAGGCGGCGGAACGGCCGCGTTCTCCTCCAGGCCCAGCAAGTTATGATACGCCTCGTTCGCGTAGAGCACGCGACCCGCGCCGTCGGCGATCAGCGCGCCTTGCGGCAGATTGTCGACGAAGGCCTTCGTGATGTCATTGCGGGCATGGCGCTGGCCGAAATGCAAAATGCCGACGGCGCCGGCGAACAGACAAAACACGCCGACGACCGCAAGCGTCGCAAGAATCGCAAGCACGAAGGGCTCGGCGATCTCGCGCGACACCACGGCAAGACCGACCGCCGCCGCCGCAAGCGCAAGCGCGAGGAGCACCACGAGCCCGATGCTGCCATCGCGCGCCGTATGATCCGCGGCGGGTTCCGCGTAGCGGACGGGAGCGTTGATATCCGTCATGCCGCCAAAATATCCGATTCTTGCCGGGTTGAGCCCCCCTCATTGTCCCGGGAGCAGGGTCGAGTCATGGTTGTTTCAGCCGAGCTGGCCGAGGTTGTCCTTGTGGGGACGGCGTGGTTAATGGCCTTTTAAGAGCGCATTGCTAGGAAGCCCGCAATGACCTTCGACACCATTATTCTCGTGATCGCAGCAGCTCTCTTCGTGAGTGCGCTCGTGGCATTGACGGCTTGGGCCTTCAAAGCCTTCTTTGGCGGCGGCAGCGGACGGAGCGGCCCGGGCTTTCTCCGGCAGCGCGAGCGGCGCCTCTCCGTCGTCGAGACCGCGGCGGTGGACGCGCGACGCAAGCTGGTTCTCGTGCGGCGCGACGACGTGGAAATCCTCGTCATGACCGGGGGGCCCGTCGATGTCGTGCTCGAGACCGGCATCAAGGTGCGGCCGCATCTCGAACCGCCGCTCGAGGACGTCATCATCGCCCGCAACGACACGCGGCCCGCGCCCGAATTCGGAAAACCTTGATTCATTTAGTTTTCTCTCGCCGCCGGTTTCCGGTTGACAGTGACGAAATTGTCACGTCGGTTTTGCTTGTAGGATGCGCCGAGTTGAGGTAAACAGAGTCTGAGCTTACGGCTGGCCATGTGTATTTGTGGCGGGCGGTTGGATATGCCGGTGATGTCAACCGTTGTGTCGTAAGGTCTCCGGCAGTTCCCTGCTAATGGTCCGACACCGACTGGCCCCGCCAGTCATGTCAGTCCCCCAAACCTCTCCACTCCCCGCCCTCCAGCGGGGAGTTTTTTTATGTGCGATTGACGCGATGCTTTCGCCGTCCAAATGTCTCGCATGATGCGCGGGCTGCCAATCCACCTCATAGCCGTTGTGTCGATCTTGTTGGCGCCATCGTCTGCTGGTGCCGAAGAGATGCCCGGAGGTTTTGTTTATTTGCGCGACGTCGATCCCTCCATCGCGCAGGACATTCGCTACGGAGGCGCAGACAACTTCACCGGGGCGGCCGTGCCGGGCTACGGCGCGCGTGAATGCGTTCTGGCCCGCGAGGCGGCGGCCGCGTTGAAGGCGGTGCAGGCAGCGCTCCGCGACAAGCAACTCTCGCTCAAAGTGTACGATTGTTACCGGCCGGCACAGGCTGTCGCCGCCTTCGTGGCATGGGCGAAGACGCCCGACGATTTGGCTGCTAAGGCGGCCTACTACCCCTCGCTCGATAAGTCCGACCTTTTCCCGGACTACATTGCGACGCGCTCAGGCCATTCGCGCGGCGCAACTGTCGATGTCAGCCTCGTGCCGCTCGGAGCAGAGGATGTCGCGGCCGTAACCGAGGGTGCCTGCACTGCAACGCCTGGAGACCGAGCGGACGACGGCAGCCTCGCGATGGGCACAAGCTTCGATTGCTTCGACGCGCGGGCGCATACAGCGGCACCGGGATTAAGCGAGAAGGAGCGCGCCAATCGGCAAACGCTCGTCGGCGCGATGCAGGCGGCCGGTTTCAAAAACTATCCGCTGGAGTGGTGGCACTTCACGCTCGACCCGGAGCCCTATCCGGATACGTATTTCGATTTTCCCATCGAACCGCGCGAAGGCGATTAGAGCTATTCGTCGCGATAAACTCGCTCGCGGCGTTCATGGCGCTCTTGCGCCTCGACGCTCAAGGTGGCGATGGGACGCGCATCAAGCCGCTTCAGGCTGATGGGCTCGCCCGTCTCCTCGCAATAGCCGTAGGTGCCGTCGTCGATACGCTCCAGGGCGGCGTCGATCTTGGCGATCAGCTTCCGCTGCCGGTCGCGGGCGCGCAGCTCCAGCGCCCGCTCGCTCTCGGAGCTGGCGCGGTCGGCGATGTCGGCATGCTGAACCGACTCATCCTGCAAATGCTGCAACGTTTCTTTCGTCGAGCGCATGATTTCGTCCCGCCACGCAAGAAGCTTGCGGCGGAAATAAGCGCGCTGCAGATCGCTCATGAAGGGTTCGTCCTCGCTCGGACGATAATCCTCGGGGAGCTTCTTTTTCGTTCGCATGAAAGCCACTTCCATACGCCACGCCTATTGTTGGGCCTCGGGGACTGCCTGGCCGCTCCGGCTCGCGGTGAATGGCGACCCTCCCCAGCCGGGTAAGAGCCCCGTATTTACGAATGCGACTCCACAAGTCAAGACAACAGAGACGCTTGACATTCGCGCAAAGTGGAGAGAGCGCACGGTGCCGTTCTGCCATAATTGTTGCTGCATGAAACTCAACGCTCGCGGCTAGAAAAGAGGCAGATAGAGACGCTCCTTTCGTGGCGCCGAGCAGACCGCTAAGAGCGCGCTCAGGCCGGTTTTCAGAAGGACTTGCGCAAGGCGTGGCGATTTCCGACTTCACCCAAGGCGCTTCCGACGCGGCGGCGAGCCTCCGGGACTATGCCGCCGACCTCGTGACACCGACCATCCGGCTGGGTGTCACCGGGCTTGCGCGGTCCGGGAAGACGGTTTTCATCACCGCGCTGGTGCATAATCTGATCGCGGGCGGCCGCCTCCCCTTTTTCGACGCCGCCGCGGAGGGTCGCCTCTTGCGGGCTTATCTGGAGCCGCAGCCAGACGACGACGTGCCCCGCTTCGAGTTCGAAAAGCACATTGCGGACCTGACCGCGGACCCGCCGCGCTGGCCTGAAAGCACGCGGCGCATCAGCCAGCTGCGCATCGCGCTCGAATACCGCACGGCGAAATTCTGGAAGCGCCAACTCGGACGCACGCGCCTGCACATCGACATCATCGATTATCCCGGCGAGTGGCTGCTCGATCTGCCGCTCATGGACCTCGACTACGCGCAGTGGTCCCGCGCGGCTCTGCATGAGAGCCGCAAGACCGAACGGAAGGCGATCTCGAAGGCCTGGCATCAGGCGCTCGCCGCCGTGGATCCGGCGGGACCGGGCGACGAGGCGTTGGCGGAGCGACTTGCGACCCTCTTCAAGACCTATCTGCGCGAAACGCGCGCCGATCAATATTCGCTGTCGACGCTGCCGCCGGGGCGCTTCCTGATGCCCGGCGACCTGGAAGGCTCGCCCGCGCTCACCTTCGCCCCGCTCGATGCTAAAGGAGAAGACGAGTTCGCGCGCGGAACGCTATGGTCGATGATGGCGCGTCGTTACGAGGCATACAAAACCCATGTGGTGCGTCCGTTCTTCCATAACCATTTCTCGCGCCTGGACCGCCAGATCGTGCTCATCGACGTGCTCGCCGCGCTGAACGGCGGATCCGCAGCCGTGGCTGATCTCGAACGCGCCATGACCGAGATCCTCGAATGCTATCGCACAGGCGCAAACACGATCTGGTCAAGCATGTTGTGGCCGCGCATCGACCGCATCGTGCTCGCCGCGACGAAGGCCGATCATCTGCATCAGGACAGCCACGACCGCCTCGAGGCGATCCTTGCGCGGCTGACGGGACGCGCGCTTGCGCGGGCCAAATATTCCGGCGCCGAGGTGAAGGTGCTGGCGCTTGCGGCCATCCGCGCCACGCAGGAAGGGAGCGCGAAACGGAACGGCGAGACGCTGCCTTGCATCATCGGCTATCCACTTCCGGGCGAGACGATCGGCCGGCGCCGGTTCGACGGCAATGAGCCGTTCGCGATCTTCCCCGGCGACCTGCCAGCGGATCCCGATCTTGCCATGAAGGGGCTTGTGGACGAGCCGGACGATGTCCGCTTCATCCGCTTCAGGCCTCCAGACCCGATCAAATTGCCGGGCGGTGGCTTTGCGCCCTTCCCGAACATCAGGCTCGACCGCGCCATGCAGGCCCTCCTCGGAGACCGTTTGACATGACCAAGACCCAACGCCGGAAGCCGACCGCGTTTCGTGTCGAGGATGTCGAGATCGTGACACCGCGGCAGCCATCGATTCCCCCGGAGACGCTACCCCTGCCACCGGCGCGGGTGCGCGGGGTGCCGGACCTCGGCCGCGGCTTGCGCTGGGGCAGCATCTTCATCACGGCCACGGGGGGCCTCGTCAGCCTCATCGCGTCGATCTGGCTTTACGACTGGGTCGTGGCGCTGATCGGCCGCGACGACTGGATCGGCTGGGTAGCGGCCACGCTGCTCGCGATCGTGGTCATCGCCCTCGGAGCGATCGTCCTGCGCGAGATTGCAGGCCTGATGCGGCTTGGGCGCTTGGGACGCATTCGCCACGAGGCGGACAGCGCTGCGCGGCAGAACGACAAGGTCCTCGCGGCAGACGTGGCGGGGCGACTAAAGCGCCTGTACAGCGGACGCGAGGATCTCGCCTGGGGCCGCGCACGGCTCGCGGAGCATGAGCACGACATTATGGACGCGGGCGAGATGCTGCGCCTGTGCGAGCGCACGCTGATCGCGCCGCTCGATCCGGTTGCGCGCGCAATCGTCGCGCAGTCCGCGAAGCGGGTCTCCGTGGTCACGGCGGTGAGCCCGGCGGCCTTCATCGACATGCTGTTCGTCGGCGCGGAGAACTTGCGCATGTTGCGCCGGCTCGCGACGCTTTACGGCGCGCGGCCCGGCACGCTGTCCCTCTTGAAGCTCGCGCGCATGGTGGTGACGCATATCGTGCTCACTGGCGGCATCGCGCTCGGCGACGACGTGCTCCACCAGGTTGTGGGCCACGGCCTCACCGCCCGCCTTTCGGCGAAGCTCGGCGAAGGCATCTTCAACGGCGCGCTGACCGCGCGTATCGGGATCGCCGCGATCGACGTGTGCAGGCCGCTGCCTTATGTGGAGCAGCCGCGGCCGCGCTTCCGCGAGCTCGTGGCGGAGATTGCCGGCATCCGCTGACGGCGCTTAGCCTGCTGTTCCCGGAAGATTGCAGCCGTCGAGATCGACTTCCTGCGCGCGGCCGTCGTTGAAGCGCAAGGTTAGCTTGATGCTGTCGGCGCAACCGAGGCCGCCGAAGCCCACGCGAAACCCGGTCTGGCGCTCGCGTGACTGCTGCGAGCGCGGCTGCACGGCACCGGCCTCGACCTCATACGAAACCGAAAGGATGCGATCCCGCATCGCGGCCGGCGGCTCGAGCCATAGCTCGAAATGCAGCATCGGACGCGCCCGGTTCGCGCCCTTGAAGGTCTTCTTGTTGGCACGCACCCAAGATTGCGCCTCATCGGCCGATAGCGCCGTCGTGGCCTCGCTCTTATCCGGCGGGGCGATACGCGCAGGCTCGATGCTCGGTGCACCCGGCTGTAGCGCCGCCTGCCGCGAATAGGGGATGGGCTCGGTCGCATCCCAGGGCAACGTCACAGGCGACGCACTGCCGCCGATGGGCGGCGGAACGGCCCTTGTCCTTTTCGAGGTGTCGACGGGCTTTTCCCGAAGCTGCTCTGCGACGAGAGCGGTCGGGTCGAGCGTGCCGACGTCAAGCTGCCCCTTGGGGCTATCCGCAGCCAAGCGGGGGGCGCTGGGGGTTGACCGGTGGAAGAAAAAGTCGTCAGCGCGGGGCAGCGCGGTTGGCGCCGGCGCTTTGGCGATGATCGTCTCGCCGCCCTCGTCCAGCGCAGGCGCCGCCGTGACCTCGGGCGCGGGAGCATCGAGTTGCAGGAGATAGAGGCCGGGAATACCGACCGCCTGCGCACCAATGACAAGGGCGCCCTGAAACGCAATGAAGGTTGCCAGAGATGTGGCAGCTATCGTCCGCCAGGGAACGCCAGACATCAATACATCCCGATAGGATCCGCTTTCCGCGCCCCGTCACGCGGTGATGCAGCATAGCAAGCCGGGAAAGCAAAGGAAGCGACGAGTCGCCACGTGGATGTGGGCAACCCGCGGTCAGTGGATAACGGGGATAAATATGTGACAGCCGGTGCGGCAAAAAGCGTCCGGTGTATGGTTGGTTTGTGAGCGGACTGGTTGTGGACGGCGCTGGCGGAGAGATCCAAGAGCGCCATGAAGCAGACGGAAAGTTCATAGGGCGAGGCAAGCCCGCGGTCATCCACTGCCATGGGTGGCTCAAGGTGGAGAAGTAAGCGAGCGCTAAGTGTCACGGTCTGTCGGCTTTGCCGCGATACCGTGAGGCAAGGTTGACAGGATACCTTGCGCCGCAAATTTCTCTGCTAATCCGCGGTTCCGGCCCGGCCAAGGTTGGGAACCACGTCGTAGCAACGCGACGCTAAACAAGGGCTAAGGCCGGATCACGCCGCTGCTTTGTGGGTAATGCCATGGGGTGGCCACGTGATCAGAGACCGAAAGGTCTCGCGGCGCCGACCGATCGCTCCGAACGGGCGTTTGGCTCGACATCGCATAGGGAGGCGGGGCCCAAAGCTCCGCCTTTCTTGCGTTTTGAGCTTGGTTGTTCTTCCACTCTTTGAGTCCGCCGCCCGCGTGACTAAGATCGCGGCGCCATGGACCGCCCCCGCCCTACGATCGCGCTCAGCGCCTTTGCCGTCGCCCTGCTTCTTCTCGCCGGGTGTGGAACGGTGGGTTCGTCCCGCAACAAGGAAGGCGCCGGAACCGAGAGCGAAGCGCGCGCCGTGACGCCACAGGATCCGTTGGCGAGGCCGATACAGGTTGGATGGACCTCCGCGCGTGCAACCTATTGCGGCTTCGTCTTCGACCCCATGCAGCTTCGCGCGCAGTACCTGGCTTCGGAGCAGAGAGCGGGCGTCCCGCCCGACCAGATGCAAAAGATCGAGCGTGCCTACGACTATACGCGGACGTCGGTCTACGACACGATCAAGGACGATCCCGGCTATTGCAACAAAGAGCGCACTGCCGCCATCAGGAAGGATCTCAACCGCTATCTGTCCGGCGACTACGCGCCCTCCGCGAGGCTCGCGCGCTGATTAGCGGATTGGCGAAGGGATCTGCGGGCTCCAGGGCGACGCCTGTTTTGGCGATTTCGGCCGTGGCGAAAGCGGTGGCGGGGAATAGACGACGTTGTTCGTGGATGCGAAGGGCGGCAAAGAGGGCGCAGGCGGCAGAGGCTCGTGCCTTATCTTCTCTGTCAACCGTAACAGAAGGTCTTGCCGCTGCTCGCCTACGAGAAGATAGGTGACGCCGGCCTCCGACCAGCCGACGGAAGTGATCCGCCCTTCCTGGCGCCAGACCGGCAATTCGGCGACGTGACCGCGTTTGACGTAGAGGCCGAGCGGCGCGCCTTCCTTGGGAAGATAGAGGATGAGGCCGAGCGGCTGCGCGCCGTCGCGCAGGAGTTGTGCGCGCACAAAATCAAAGCCCTGCGCCTCCAGGTCAGGAAATTTGAGCATGGGCGCGATCTCGCGCGCGAGCTGCAAGTTCACGAACTCGCGATTGGCCTGGCTCTCCAGCGCGACCTCGACCGTATCGCGGCTGATCAGGGCATGCGCCTGTGACGCCTGTTCGGCCCAAGGGATCGTCGCCAGCCCGACGGGCACCGGCGTCGTGCCCGGGCGCAACAGCTTTACGACATCGAATGTTGCCCCCAGCCACCCGAGCGCTCCAGCGACCACCGCAACGGCGAACGTCGCGCCGATGATGCGTAGGGACCATCTGGACTGTCGGACATTGGTTGCGGGCGCCGTGACCGAAACGGGCGCTGGCGCACTGGCGAGCGAAGAAATCTCAGCCTCGTCGCCGGCAAGGATCGCATCGAACGCACGCTCAAGACGGGCATGCGCTTCGCGCAAGGCATGCGCGCGCTTGGCAATGACATCGTCTTGATCGAGAACCTTCTCTACCGCACGCGCCTGCTTGCGTGCGAGTTGCCCATCGACATAGGCAACGAGCAGCTCGTCACTCAATTCGGTCATGGATGGCCCCCTGCTCTTGCGGATAGAGCATTTGAACGGTCGCGCTTGCAGGCGGTGCCGGCTCGGAACTCAGGCGATCTGCAAGGCTCGATGCGCCGCGGACGAGGCGCGTGGAGATGATGTCTGGCGTGCAGTCTAGGACATAGGCGGCATCCTCGCTGTCGAAGCCTTCGCCGTAGACAAGCAGCAAGGTGCAGCGCTGCTGCGGCGGCAGATGTCCGAGAAAGTTCACCGTGGCGCCGTCGAGTTCTTCCTCTTCCAGATGAAAAAGTTCCTCGAAGTCGCGATCCGCGGCCTGGGCTTGGCGCAAGGGCTGAGTATGATCGCGCAACTCCCGCAGCCAGTACCGGTACATCTCGGCAAATGCCCAGCGATCGAGCATGGTCCCGCGCTGGTAGCGATGCTGTTCAGACAGCATCTGGTTCAGGGAGCGGCGCAGAAAGGCTGTCCCGGCCTCGCGCTCGCCGATGAGAATCTCGGCGAAGCGCTTGAGCCGCGGCAACATGACGATCAAGCCATGACGAACGGAATCGTGACGCTCTTCTGCCTGCACGCTTTCTTGCCCCGCCGTTTGGTTAGCGCTGGACAGACGCACGAGGCGAATCTTCCCTCGCGAATCAAAAGGATATCACAATGACCGAGAATCAGAGAGATCAGACGATGGTCAGTCCCATGGTGCATCTCGCAAAAATTTGCTTGCACCTGCGCGCACCGGCTGGCCGAATTGCCGGCGCATAGCCGTCAGGAAACTTCGC
>DASQLK010000156.1:0-7147 GCA_035630055.1 Methyloceanibacter sp.
GAGCTCGCCGCCCAGGTGGCCGAGCATTTCGAGACGCTCGGCAAGGACCAGAAGCTCACGATCGCGCTCCTGATCGGCGGCGTGTCCTACGAAGAGCAGGACCGCAAGCTCGGCCGTGGCGCCGACGTGGTGATCGCCACGCCAGGCCGCCTCCTCGACCACATGAGCCGCGGCAAGATCCTCCTGAGCGGCATCGAGATCCTCGTGGTCGACGAAGCCGACCGCATGCTCGACATGGGCTTCATCCCGGATATCGAGCGCATCTGCAAGCAGCTCCCCTTCACGCGCCAAACGCTCTTCTTCTCCGCGACCATGCCGCCGGAGATCCAGCGCCTCGCCGACAAGTTCCTGCACAATCCGGAGCGTATCGAGATCGCCCCGCAATCGACCGCCGCTACAACCATCGTGCAGCGCCTGAAGAAATCCTCCGACGATCCGGCCGCGAAGCGCGAGGCGTTGCGCGACCTCATGCGCGCGGTGAACGTCAAGAACGCCATCATCTTCTGCAACCGCAAGAAGGATGTCGGCATCGTCTATCGCTCGCTGCAACGCCACGGCTTCAATGTCGGCGCGCTGCACGGCGACATGGACCAGCATCAGCGCACCGCGACGCTCGACGCCTTCCGCAACGGCACGATCGCCTTCCTCGCCGCGAGCGACGTCGCCGCGCGCGGGCTCGACATCCCCGATGTGAGCCACATCTTCAATTACGATGTGCCGATCCATCCCGAGGACTATATCCACCGCATCGGCCGCACCGGTCGCGCAGGCCGCGAAGGCTTCGCCGCGATGCTGGTGACGCCAAAAGACATCAAGGCGCTGAAGGCCATCGAGCGCATGCTGAAGACCGAAATCGAATGGATGGACGGCACGCCGGAATGGCCGGCCGACAGCGACGGCGAGTCCGGCGCAAGCCGCTCCGGCGGTAGAGGACGCCGCCCGGCACGGGGCGGCAAAGGCAATGTCGGCGCTGGCCGACAGAACCATCCGACCGGCCGGCCGCAAGAGAGCAGGCCCAGCCCGAACGGCAATGGAAACGGCAACGGTAACGGCAATGGTAACGGGAATGGCCATCGCGACGAGGCGAAGCCGCAGCCGGCAGCGAGGAGCGAGCCGCGTCCCGAGCGGTCGCAAGCCGCAAGCCATCCCGTCCCCGCGCACCAACCGAAGCAGGCGCCGGCGCAGCAGCCCAACCGGCAAGCGCAGCCCCGCGGCGGACAGGATCGTCCCTCGCGCGTGCGCGGCATGGGCGATCACGTGCCGGCGTTCATGACGCGGCCCGTGCGGGTCCCCTAAGCGGTTTTCAGAACTTCAGTCTTCTTGCGTCATGGCCGGGCTCGTCCCGGCCATCCGCATTTTGGCGCTGGTCATCCCGGCGGCAGCCGGAATCCAGATACCGGCTCGCGCCGGTATGACGTGAATGGGATCAGCCTTTGATTTTACGTCGCCGGCTCGGCTTCCACCGGGGTGAGCGCGACCGACTCGCCGCAGCCGCAGGCCGAGGTCTGGTTCGGGTTGTTGAACACGAATCCCGAACGCATCTGGTCGACGCGATAGTCCATCTCGGTGCCGAGCAGGAACAGCACGGCCTTGGGGTCGATCAGAAGCTTGATCCCCCTCTCCTCGATCACCTCGTCGAGGGGCCCGACGGACGCGGCATATTCCATGACATATTCCATGCCGGCGCAGCCGCCGTTCTTCACGCCGATGCGCACGCCTTCCGCCTCTTTGCCGGAGGCAGCCATCAGCGCCCGCAGGCGATCCGCCGCGGCTTCCGTCAAACGCATTACCTGAGGTCGATTTGCCATGGGTGGAACGTGGGCCACTTGGGGTTGCGGTTCAAGGCCTAGAACATATTCAGCGCAAGGCGCGCCTCGTCGGACATGCGGCCCATATCCCAGGGCGGGTCGAAGACGAGGTTCACCTTGACCTGGCCGATGCCCGGTACGGCGGAGGTCGCGTTCTCGACCCAGCCCGGCATCTCGCCGGCCACTGGGCAGCCCGGCGCGGTCAGGGTCATGTCCACCGTCAAATTGCGGTCGTCGTCGATGTCGAGGCGGTAAATCAGGCCCAGCTCGTAGATGTCGACCGGGATCTCGGGGTCGTAGACGGTCTTTAATGCCGCGATCAGGTCGCCGCGCAGGCGCTCCAGCTCGTCGGGCGGAATGGACGACGCCTCGCTGCCGGCGATCGGCGCCGGCTCCGGCGACGCACCTGGATCGCCCAGGCTCGGAGTATCCGCCGCCTGTGGGGATGCCGCGGCATCCGGCACCCTTGCCTCTTCCGTTTCCTGCATCTTGTCGGTCATGGCATCCCGCCTTACGCGAACATTTCGTGGGTCTTCTTCAGCGCATCGACGAAGCGGTCGACTTCTTCCACCGTATTATACATGGCGAACGATGCCCGGCATGTCGAGGTCACCCCGAAACGCGCCAAAAGCGGCTCGGCGCAATGGGTTCCGGCGCGAACGGCGATGCCGTGGCGGTCCAGGATCGTGCTGACGTCGTGGGGATGGGCGCCGTCGACGTTGAAGGAGATGATGGCGCCCTTATCCTTCGCGCGCCCGTAAATGGTGAGCCAATTCAGCTCGCCGAGGCGCTGCATGGCGTAATCGCGCAGCACATCCTCATGCGCCACGATCCGCTCGCGGCCCACGCTCTCGACATAGTCGATCGCGGCGCCGAGACCGATGGCCTGCACGATGGCCGGCGTCCCGGCCTCGAATCTGTGCGGCGGCTTCGCATAGGTGATCTCGTCCTGGCGCACGAAGCCGATCATCTCGCCGCCGCCCTGGTAGGGCGGCATGGCCTCGAGCAGCTCCTTCTTGCCGTAGAGCACGCCGATGCCCGTGGGGCCGTAGAGCTTGTGGCCGGTGAAGACATAGAAGTCGGCGTCGAGATCCTGCACGTCGACCGGGAGATGAACGGCGCCCTGCGCGCCGTCGACAAGCACCGGGATGCCGCGGTCATGGGCGAGCTTCACCACCTCCTTGATGGGCACGACCGTTCCCAGCACGTTCGACATGTGCGTGAGCGCGATCATCCTCGTGCGCGGGGTGATGAGCTTTGCGAACTCCTCGATCTCGAACGCGCCGGCATCCGTGACCGGCGCCCATTTCAGCACCGCACCCTGCCGCTCGCGGAGGAAATGCCAGGGCACGATGTTGGAGTGATGCTCCATGATCGTGATGAGAATCTCATCGCCGGCCTTGATTCGCGGTCCGCCGAAGCTTTGCGCCACGAGATTGACTGCCTCGGTGGCGTTGCGGGTGAAGATGATCTCGTCGTCGGAACGCGCGTTGATGAAGCGGCGCACCTTCTCGCGCGCCTTCTCGAAGTTGGCGGTCGACGTGTTGCTCAGATAATGCAGCCCGCGATGCACGTTGGCGTATTCCTCGCCATAGGCACGCTGGATGGTGTCGAGGACGATCTTCGGCTTCTGCGCGGATGCGCCGTTGTCGAGATAGGTGAGCGGCTTGCCGTGGATCTCGGTCTTGAGGATCGGGAAGTCCGCGCGGACCTGCTCCACGTCAAAGGGGGCGCCGGCGAGCGCGAGATCTCGATTTGGCGTGACGATCGTCATGGGCGCCCTTCCGGCATCAGTCGAGCTCGACGCCGAGCCAGTCGGCCGATGCGTGCAGGAAGGCATTGCGCAGGTCGTCGTTCGCGACCTGCTCCAAAGCCTCGCCGACAAAGGCCTGCACCATCAGGGCGCGGGCCTGCGGCTCGGGAATGCCACGCGCCTCGAGATAGAACAGAAGATCCTCGTCGATCTGGCCGGACGTTGCGCCGTGGCCGCAGACGACATCGTCCGCGAAGATCTCCAGTTCCGGCTTGGAGTCGAACTCGGCAGCTTCGGAGAGGAGCAGCGCCTGCGCCATCTGTTTGGAGTCCGTCTTCTGCGCGCCGGGCGAGACGATGATCTTGCCCTGGAACACGCCCCGCGCCTCGTCGTCCAAAACGGTCTTGAACAGCTCGCGGCTCTCGCAATGGGGCACGCGATGCTCGATGAGAAGCGTGGTGTCGCAATGCTGCCGGCCGCGCATCATGACGGTGCCGGAGGCATGCACCGAAGAGCCCTCGCCCTCGAAGCGCACAAAGATCTGATTGCGGGAAAGCCCTGCGCCAAGCGAGAACTGAAAGGCTTCGTAGCGCGCATCGGCGCCGAGGCGCACGAGCCAGGTCGAGAGGTGAAACGCCTCGCTGTCCTCGCGCTGCAGCTTGTAGTGCGTGACGGATGCCTTGTCGGCGATCATCACCTCGGTGACGGCGTTGCGCTGGAGGCCGCGGCCGCCGAGGCCGCCATAGCTCTCAAGGACGGTGATGGAGGCGCCCTCTTCCGCAGCCACAATGTTGCGGGTGATGCTGCCGACCGGCTCGCCGGTTCCATCGAGATGGAGGATGTGAACGGGCTGCGCTACCGCGAGGCCTTTCGGCACACGCAAGACCACACCGCCGGTCATCAGAGCCGTGTTCAAGGCGACAACGGCGTCGTCCTCGCGCGGGTTTACGGTGCCGAGCGTGGCCTTGAGCCATGCGGACGGCTTCTCCAGCTCTTCTGCGAGAGAAAAGACCTCGACGCCGGCGGCCTTCAATTCCGAAAGGTCGGAGAGATCCGCACGCAGCTCTCCCTCGACCACGACAAGCCTATAGGCGGGCATGGCGAGGACAGCTGCGCCGATGGCGCGCTCCATCTCGCGGTCCGTCACAGGCACGCCCGTGGCCTGAGCGGGGCCTTGCGCGTCGGTCAGGCGCGCGCGCAGGTCCGTATATTTCCAAGCCTCGATGCGCCGATGCGGCAGGCCGAGCTTGCCGTAGGTCGCGATCGCGGTCGATCGCAGACCGGAGACAAAGGGGTTGCCCGATCCAGGCAGGCCCTTCTCCGCGGCTACGAAGCTGTCGAGATATTCCTGCTCGGCGCTCGTCCTGAATTGTTGAACCGGAAGATCCATAATCGCGTCCCCTACGCGGCCTGGCCGCCGAATTCGGCGTAGCCCGTCTGTTCGAGTTCGTTGGCGAGCTCGGGACCGCCGGAACGGGCGATGCGGCCGTGCGACAGCACGTGCACCCGGTCCGGCACGATATATTCGAGCAGGCGCTGATAATGCGTGATGACGAGCATGGCGCGCTCGGGCGAGCGCAGTGCATTCACGCCGTCGGACACGATGCGGACCGCGTCGATATCGAGGCCGGAATCGGTCTCGTCGAGCACGCAGAGAGACGGCTCCAGAAGCGCCATCTGCAAAATCTCGTTGCGCTTCTTCTCACCCCCGGAGAAGCCGACATTGAGCGGGCGGCGCAGCATCTCGATATCGATCTTGAGAAGCTTCGCCTTCTCGCGCACGACGCGCAGGAAATCAGGTGTGGAGAGTTCCTCCCGTCCACGCGCCTTGCGCACCGCATTCACGGCCGTGCGCAGGAAGGTCATGGTGGCGACGCCGGGAATCTCCATGGGATACTGAAACGCCAAAAACACACCGGCCGCGGCGCGCTCGCTCGGATCCATGTCGAGAATATTCTCGCCGTTCCAGGTGACGCTGCCTTCGGTGACCTCGTAGTCATCCTTGCCGGCGAGCACATAGGCGAGGGTGGACTTGCCGGAGCCGTTCGGCCCCATGATGGCATGCACCTCGCCGGCGGGGATCGTGAGGTCGAGGCCTTTCAGGATTTCGCGGCCGTCGACATTCACGTGAAGGTTCTTGATCTCAAGCATTACGTGTCTCTTTCAAAAAAGTTAGCCCACCGAGCCTTCGAGGCTGATCGAAATCAGCTTCTGGGTCTCGGCCATGAATTCCATGGGCAGGTGCTGCAGCACGTCGCGCACGAAGCCGTTCACGATCAGCGCCGTCGCCTCCTCCGCGGACAGGCCGCGGCTCATGCAATAGAAAAGCTGGTCGTCGGAGATTTTCGACGTGGTCGCTTCGTGCTCGAAGGTGGCGGAGGCATTCTTGGCCTCGATGTACGGCACGGTATGCGCGCCGCATTTGTCGCCGATCAGCAGTGAATCGCAATTCGTGAAGTTGCGCGCGTTGCTGGCGCGGCGATGCGCGGAGACGAGGCCGCGATAGGTGTTGTTGGAGTGACCCGCGGCGATGCCCTTGGAGATGATGCGGCTCGACGTGTTCTTGCCGAGATGGATCATCTTCGTGCCGGAATCGACCTGCTGGTAGCCATTGGAAATGGCGATGGAATAGAACTCGCCCTGCGAGTTGTCGCCACGCAGGATGCAGCTCGGGTATTTCCAGGTGATGGCGGAGCCGGTCTCGACCTGCGTCCAGGAGATCTTCGAGCGGGGACCGCGGCAATCGCCGCGCTTGGTGACGAAGTTGTAGACGCCGCCCTTGCCATCCTTGTCGCCCGGATACCAGTTCTGCACGGTGGAATATTTGATCTCGGCGTCATCGAGCGCGATGAGCTCGACCACGGCGGCATGGAGCTGGTTCTCGTCGCGCATCGGCGCGGTGCAGCCTTCGAGATAGCTCACATAGGAGCCCTTGTCGGCGATGATGAGCGTGCGCTCGAACTGGCCGGTATTCTCCGCATTGATGCGGAAATAAGTCGACAGCTCCATCGGGCAGCGAACGCCTTCCGGCACGTAGACGAACGAGCCGTCGGAGAACACAGCCGAGTTCAGCGTTGCATAGAAATTGTCGGTGATGGGGACGACTGAGCCGAGATATTTGCGCACGAGCTCGGGGTGGTTCCGCACCGCTTCGGAGATAGAGCAGAAGATGACGCCGGCCTTGGCGAGTTCCTCCTTGAAGGTTGTGACGACGGAGACGCTATCGAACACGGCGTCGACGGCAACGCGCGACTCCTTTACGCCGGCAAGCAGCTTTTGCTCGGCGAGCGGGATACCAAGCTTGCGGTAATATTCGAGCAGCTCCGGATCGACATCCTCGATCCTCTTCGGCCCTTCGGTACTCTTGGGAGCGGAGTAGTAATAGAGCTCCTGGAAGTCGATCTTGGGATGCACGACATTAGCCCAGGTCGGCTCTTGCATGGTGAGCCAGCGGCGATAGGCCTCCAGGCGCCAGTCGAGCAGCCAGTCGGGGTCGTCCTTCTTCGCTGAGATGAAGCGGACCGTGTCCTCGGACAGGCCCTTCGGGGCCTTGACCGACTCGATGTCGGTGAAGAAGCCGTATTTA
>DASQLK010000157.1:0-10347 GCA_035630055.1 Methyloceanibacter sp.
CCGCCGGATTTCGGGTCGATTTGCACGATGCTGATGTGATGGGAACTTCCCTTGATGCTGATGCTCATGCGTCCGGTGAACTTCTGACCGCTGATATTGGCGTTCACGGAGCTGCCGCTCGCCGTTCCGGTCACGCCGCCGTCGGCGTCATAGTTCTGTTCGGTCCAGGACCCGGTAATGCGGCCGGCGGTGTAAGTCAGCTTCGCACCGGTGGTGAATTTGTAGTCAGTGCCGGCGCAGCGAATATTCTGCGACACCTTCGAGCCCTCGACACTATAGGTGACGCGGCAGCTGACCTTTTCCGGCTTGCCCGCGATCGGGGTAATGGTGCCGCCGCCGGCCCAATAGCCTTTGAGCTGGTCGAAGGGATTGTTGGACTTGGATTCAGCCGGCCAGGCGACAAGCGCGACCAGCATGATCGCGGCGAAATGCACGCCCTTGAGCAAAAGGGGTGAAGAAAAGCGAGATCCCATAGTCTATCCCTCTGGGTTAAATCTTGAAGATGGTTAGCCTGAGCGTGGGCGGGTTTCAATGCCAAGCTCGGAAGGGTCCGAATTCGCGGGCATCATGCAAATGAAATGCGTCAAGGGAAAGAACGATGAAGCTGCTGAGATACGGAGAAATAGGGCGGGAAAAGCCGGGAATTGCGGGGAATAGCGGGGAAATACACGACCTTTCAAGCCTTGTTGATGACATCACCGGCGATGTGCTCGGGCGCGAGAGCTTGGCGCGTTTGCGGGCGCTCGACCTCGGCAAATTGCCCGTCGTGACCGGCAATCCGCGAATCAGTTCGCCCTTGGCTTGGGTGCCTAAGTTCCTGGGCATCGGTCTCAACTACCGCGACCACGCCGAGGAGACCGGCATGCCGATTCCGGAGGCGCCGATCGTTTTCGCCAAGGCGAGCTCTTGCCTGGCGGGACCCTACGATCCGATCCTGGCGCCGAAAGGGTGGCAGCGGATGGACTTCGAGGTAGAGCTCGCCGTGGTGATCGGCTCCCGCGCCAAGAACGTCGCGGAGGCGGAGGCGCTCGACTACGTGGCGGGCTACACGATCTGCAACGACGTGTCGGAGCGGAGCCTGCAAAAGGGCGGCCCCGGCGAGTGGATCAAAGCGAAGAGCCATGACAGTTTCGGTCCCCTCGGGCCCTGGCTCGTCACGAAGGACGAGATCCCTGATCCGCAGCGGCTCAGCCTCACGCTCGACCTGAACGGCGAGCGGATGCAGACCGGATCCACCTCCACCATGATCTTCAACGTGGCCCAGCTCGTCAGCACCATCAGCGATTACATGACGCTGGTCCCGGGCGACATCATCACCACGGGAACGCCGCCGGGTGTCGGCATGGCGCGTAACCCGCGCGTGTTCCTGAAGCCGGGCGATGAACTGCGCCTCGCGATCTCAGGTCTCGGCGAGCAGCGCGTTACGGTGGTGGCGGAGGACTAGGCTCGGCTTTTCGGCCAGAGGGCATGGAAGTGATGCACCGGTCCCTTGCCCTGACCGATGCGCAGCGTGTCGGCCGCAGCGAGCGCCGCGCTGATGAAGTCCTTCCCGGATTTGACCGCGTCGCGCATCGAGGCGCCTTTGGCGAGGCTGGCCGCGATGGCCGCGGACAACGTGCAGCCGGTGCCATGGGTGTTTGCGGTGGCGATGCGCGGGCGCGCCAATCGCAGCAGACCCTTGGCATCGAGATAGATGTCCACCGCCTCCTCCGCTTCGGCGTGGCCGCCTTTCACGAGCACGGCTTTCGCGCCAGCGTCGCGGAGAAGCCGCGCCTGGTCCTCCATCTCCGCCTCGCTCGCCGCCTCCGGTGCGTCGAGAAGGCGGGCGGCCTCGGCAAGATTGGGGGTGACGAGGCTTGCTAGCGGCATCAGCCCAAGGCGGAGCGCTGTCACGGCGCCCTCCTCCAAGAGTGGATCGCCGCTTGCCGCGACCATGACCGGATCGAGCACAACCGGCACATCGGGGAATTCCTCCAAGCCTTCGGCAACAGCGGCAATGACGGCACTCGTGGCGAGCATGCCGATCTTGATGGCGCCGACATCAAGATCGCGCGCGACGGCACGGATCTGGCGCAACACAAAATCAGGCGGGACCTCGAACACGGCTTCGACACCGAGGGTGTTCTGCGCCGTCAGCGCGGTGATGGCGCTCGCGCCATAGACGCCAAGCGCCGCGAAAGTCTTGAGGTCGGCCTGGATGCCGGCGCCGCCGGAGGAATCCGAC
Organism: Methyloceanibacter sp.; assembly: GCA_035630055.1. Classification (GTDB taxonomy): domain Bacteria; phylum Pseudomonadota; class Alphaproteobacteria; order Rhizobiales; family Methyloligellaceae; genus Methyloceanibacter. The sequence goes on from DASQLK010000157.1 coordinate 2,225, forward strand.
CCGGCGATGGTGAGGGCGATAGCGGTCATGGCGGCCACTATGGTCGGCTTTTGCCGCCGGCGAAAGACGCGCTCAGCCGATCGTCGCCAAGACCGGAAAGAGCTCGATGAGCCAGCCCGCAATCAGCGTCATGGAGTTGGTGAGGAAGAGGATGCCCGTGAGCACGAGAAAGGCGCCGAGAACCTTTTCCATCGTCGCCAGATGGCGGCGGAAGCGGTGCAACGTTTTGAGGAAGGGCTTGATCGCAAGCGCCGCGATGATGAAGGGAATGCCGAGGCCCAAGGAATAAACGAGCAAGAGGCTCACTCCCTGGCTCACGGAGTCCTGACCGGCGGCCAACGCAAGGATGGCCGCGAGCACCGGGCCGATGCAGGGCGTCCAACCAAACGCAAAGGCGATGCCGATGACGTAGGCGCCGGCGAGCCCCGCCGGCCGCGCTTCCGCATGATAGCGCGCCTCGCGATGCAGGATCGGGATGTGGATCACGCCGAGAAAATGCAGACCCGCGATGATGATGATCACGCCGGCAATCTTGCTGAGGATCATGAGATTCTCGGCGAGAAACTGGCCTGCGACCGTGGCTGAGGCGCCCAGCGCGACAAAGACCGTGGTGAAGCCGAGGACGAAGGCGATCGCGGAAAGAACCACGGTGCTGTAAACGTGGCTCGGCGTCTCGTCCTCGCCGGTGAGCTGATCGAACGTGGTCCCGCCGAGGAAGCAAAGATAAGGCGGGACGAGCGGCAGCACGCAGGGCGATAGAAAGCTCAATATTCCCGCGACCAAAGCGCCGATATAGGAAACGTCCATCAGCTTTCCTTGAGGAGGCTTGCGCTGTCACCTTGCGGATTTGGCCATAACCCGCAAGGGTTTCGGCATCACATTGGCGTCAATTCACTTCCCGCCTTGAGCCGCCGCAGCACTTCGGCACAGCACTCACGCCGAATATACGGCGCGTAGGTAAGGCGAGCGGCCCGGATCGACGCGCTTCAAAATCGCGTTACGCAGCGGCGGCGCGGGCGCGTTCAGCTGCGGTGCGGATGGCGGAAATGTTCTCGGCATAGGCGCCGCCCTTGAACACGCCAGAGCCCGCAACGATGGCGTTGGCGCCCGCCTCGGCGACCGACGCGACGGTATCCGCGTTGATCCCGCCGTCGACTTCGAGATGAATGGGGCGCGCGCCAATCATGCTGCGGATCGCCTTGATCTTCGGAAGCTGCGAGGCGAGAAACGCCTGGCCGCCGAACCCAGGGTTCACCGTCATCACCAAGATGAGATCGATCTTGTCGATCACGTAGTCGATGGCGCTTTCCGGCGTCGACGGCGTGATGCTGACGCCCGCCTTCTTGCCGAAACTGCGAATGAGCTGCAATGAGCGGTCGAGATGCGGCCCCGCTTCCGCATGCACGGTGATAATGTCGGAGCCGGCCTTGGCGAAGGCTTCGATGAACGGATCGCACGGCGCGATCATGAGATGCACGTCGAAGGTCTTCTTCGAGTGCGGGCGCAATGCTTTCACAACATCCGGGCCGATGGTGATGTTCGGAACGAAATGCCCGTCCATGACATCCACATGGATCCAGTCGCAGCCGGCGGCGTCGATGGCGCGCACCTCCTCGCCAAGGCGGGCAAAGTCCGCCGAGAGGATCGAAGGCGCGATGATGATATCGCCGTGCATGGGTGTGTTCCCGGCCGAGACCGTCTTGGCTTCCTTTTAGACCACAATCGTCTTAATTCGAACTTGTCGCAGCAAAGCCAACAAAAAAATGGCCGGGACGCGGCCCGGCCATTCCAAAGACTCTTGAGGATTTAAGCCCCGCCGGCCGCTCTGGCGCCCCGGCTCGACGCGCGCTCCTCCACGACCGCTAGCGCGGCGACCGCCGGGAGTTCCCGCCCCGCCAGCCATTCGAGGAATGCGCCGCCAGCCGTCGAGACATAGGTAAAGTCTCCCGCGACGTTGGACACATTGAGCGCGCGGACGGTGTCACCGCCGCCGGCAATCGAAATCAGCTTGCCCGCCTTCGTGAGCCGGGCGGCCTCATTGGCGAGCGCCAAGGTCGCCGTGTCGAAGGGCGGCGTCTCGAACGCACCGAGCGGACCGTTCCACAGGAGCGTCCGCATTTCGGCAAGCCGCTTCTGCAACCGCTCGACGCTTTTCGGACCCTGATCGAGGACCATCGCGTCGGAGGGGATGGCATTCACGTCGACCACCCAGGAGTCCACGCCAGGCGCGAGCTCCTTGGCCACGACTTCATCGACCGGCAGGAAGATCTCGCAGCCGGACAGCTTGGCCTGCTCCATGATCTCGCGCGCGGTCGGCGCGAAATCCGGCTCGCAAAGCGAGTTCCCGACCTTCAGACCTTGCGCATACAGGAACGTCGTGGCCATGCCGCCGCCCACGACGAGCACGTCCATGCGCGTCACGAGGTTGGTCAGCACGTCGATCTTCGTCGAGACTTTGGCACCGCCGACGACCGCCATGACCTTGCGCTCGGGCGATTCCAGAGCGCGGCTCAGGGCATCGATCTCGGCCATCATCAAACAGCCGGCATAGGCCGGAAGCACGCGGGCGATAGCCTCGGTCGAGGCATGCGCGCGATGCGCCGACGAGAAGGCGTCGTTGACATAGATATCGCCGAGCGCCGCAAGGCGGCGGGCGAAAGCTAAGTCGTTCTTCTCCTCGCCCTCGTGGTAGCGAAGGTTCTCCAGAAGCGCGATCTCGCCGGAGCCTAGGTCGCGGACGCCCCTCTCCACTTCATCGCCAATGCAATCGTCGAAAAACCGCACGCGAACTTTGGGCAGAAGCTCTTCCATCTTCTCGACCACGGGCCGCAGCGAAGTGTCGGCGCTGCGCTGGCCCTTCGGACGACCGAGATGCGATATCAGGACGACCTTCGCGCCGCGCTCGACGAGCTTGTTGAGCGTCGGCAGGATGCGCTTGATGCGGGTCGCGTCGGCAACCTTGCCGTTCTCGACGGGAACATTCAGATCCGCGCGCACGAGCACGCGCTTGCCCCTCACATCCACGCTGTCGAGCGTCTTGATGAGGGTGAGATCGACGTCTTGCATTGCCGATCTGCGAATTGAGGTCTTGGTCATATCAGGCGCCCCATGGCGCCGGCGGTGTCACACATGCGATTGGAAAATCCCCATTCATTGTCATACCAGGAGACGATGCGGCAGAACGTGCCGTCGACGACCTGGGTACTGTTAAGATCAAAAACGGAACTGAGCGGATTGTGATTAAAGTCTGATGACACGAGCGGCTTGGCATTGACGCCGAGCACGCCCTTCAAAGGCCCCTCCGCCGCCTTGGTCATGGCGGCATTGATCTCGTCCGGCGTGGTCGGCTTCGCGGACTGGAAGGTGAGATCGATCAGGCTGACATTCGCGACCGGCACGCGGATCGCGGCGCCATCGAGCTTGCCCTTCAATTCCGGCAGAACAAGGCCGACGGCCTTGGCCGCGCCGGTCGAGGTCGGGATCAGGTTCATGGCGCTGGCGCGGGCGCGGTAGGGATCCTTGTGCAAGGTATCCACGGTGCGCTGGTCGCCGGTATAGGCGTGCACGGTCGTCATGTAGCCATGCTTGATGCCGATCGCCTCGTTGAGAACCTGGGCGACGGGCGCGAGACAATTCGTCGTGCAGGACGCGTTCGAGACGACGTGATGCTCTTGGGTGAGCTTGTCGTCGTTGACGCCAAAGACGACGGTCAGATCCGCATTGCTGCACGGCGCGGAGACGAGCACGCGCTTGGCGCCCGCGGTGAGGTGCTTGGCCGCGCCGTCGCGATCGGTGAAGTGTCCTGTGCATTCCATGACGATATCCACACCGAGATCGCGCCAGGGCAGCTTCTCGGGCGTGGCTTCCGAGAGAACCGCGACTTCCTGGCCGTTCGCCTTGAGGCGGCCCTTCTCGACGCTGACGCCGCCCGTGTAGTGACCATGCACGCTGTCGAACTCGAGCAGATGCGCGTTCATATCCGCGGAGCCGAGGTCGTTGATCGCGACGAAATCAAGGTCGTTGCGCCCGGACTCCAGATAGGCGCGGAAGGTCAGCCTTCCGATCCGTCCGAAGCCATTGATGGCGACACGCTTATTAGCCATAGCTTCTACTTCACCTCTTCCCGGTCAGTTCGCGGGCTGCCGCGACGACAGCATCCGCCGTAATTCCGAACTTTTTATAGAGCTCCGGCGCGGGCGCAGATGCGCCAAACCGATGCATCCCAATGAACACGCCGTCCGGCCCCAGCCAGCGGGACCAGCCAAACTCGACGCCGGCCTCGATGGCGATTCGCGGAGCGGACCCTAAGACGCCGTCTCGATAGGCCTTATCTTGGGCTTCGAAAAGCTCCCAACAAGGCATTGATATGACGGCGGCCCGGATCCCCTCAACCGCGAGGGCCTCCGCGGCCTCGACGGCCAGCATGACCTCGGAGCCCGTGGCGAGCAGCGTCACGTCGCGGCCGCCCTCCGGCTCGGCGAGGACATAGGCGCCCTTGGCGCTCAGATTGGCGGCGGAAGGCTCCTTACGCAGAAGCGGCAGGCCCTGCCGCGACAAAGCGAGGATCGCGGGTGTCGAGGGGGTTAGAAGCGAAAGCTCCCAACACTCGGCGCATTCGACCGAATCCGCAGGCCGGAACACGTTGACGTTGGGCATGGCGCGGAGGCTTGCGAGATGCTCGACCGGCTGGTGGGTGGGGCCGTCCTCGCCAAGACCGATGGAGTCATGGGTCATGACGTAGATGACCCGGCGCCCCATCAGCGCGGATAGACGGATCGCGGGGCGGCAATAATCGGAGAAAACAAGGAACGTGCCGCCATAGGGCACGAAGCCGCCATGCAGCGACAGGCCGTTCATGGCGGCGGCCATCCCATGCTCGCGGACGCCATAATAGACGTAATTGCCGGCGTAATCCGGCGGGGCCACCATCACATGCTGCTTGGTCAGGGTGCCGTTCGAGCCGGTGAGGTCCGCAGAGCCGCCGAGGAGGCCAGGGACGACGGGGAGCAGCGCCTCCAGCACCTTCTGCGAGGACTGGCGGGTGGCGAGCTTTGCGCCGTCGCGGCTGAAGTCCGCCTTCAGGGCCGCGATGGCGTCCTTGATGCTGGCAGCCACAGAAGCATCGATCGGATCGCCGAGGCCGGCGCGGCCTTCCGCATCCAATCCCTTCGCGGCCTGGTTCCAGGCGTCGTAGGCGCGGCGGCCGCGCACCCCTGCCTCACGCCAGCGCGAAAGAAGCTGCTGCGGGATCTCGAACGGCTCGTGACGCCAGCCAAGGCGCTCGCGCGCGCCGCTGATCTCCTCGGCGCCGAGCGGCGAGCCGTGCGTCGCGGCGGTGCCGGCCTTGGTCGGCGCGCCGTAGCCGATCACGGTCCGGCAGGCGATCATCGAGGGGCGGTCGGAAACGTTGCGCGCATTCTCGATGGCGAGCGCGACCGCTTCCGGATCATGGCCATCGACCCGCGCGACATGCCAGCCGGAGGCGCGGAAGCGCTCGAGCTGGTCGTCCGACACGGAAAGGCTCGTCGGGCCGTCGATGGAAATCTGGTTGTCGTCGAAGAGCACGATGAGACGGCCGAGCTTCAAGTGGCCCGCAAGCGAGATCGCCTCGTGGCTGATGCCTTCCATGAGGCAACCGTCGCCGGCGATGACATAAGTATGGTGGTCGACGATGCCGTCGCCGTAGCGGTGATTTAGAAGCCGCTCGGCGAGCGCCATCCCGACCGCATTGCCAAGGCCCTGGCCCAGCGGTCCGGTGGTCGTCTCCACGCCGCGCGTCACGAAATTCTCAGGGTGACCCGGGGTGCAATGATCGAGCTGGCGGAAATGCTTCAGCTGCTCGATGTCCATGCCGGGATAGCCGGTCAGGTACATCAGCGCATAGACCAGCATGGAGCCGTGGCCGGCGGAGAGCACGAAGCGGTCGCGGTCGGGCCATTCCGGGTGCTCGGCATCGAATTTCAGGAAGCGCGTGAAGAGCACCGTCGCCACATCGGCCATGCCCATCGGCATGCCGGGATGGCCGGAATCGGCCTTCTGCACCGCATCCATCGCAAGCGCGCGGATGGCGTTGGCCATGTCGGTATGGCTCACTTCAGGCAGTGCCCTCTCCTGCATCAGGACGTCGGCCATCGATCCTCCCGGATTTGAAGCGTCAATAAGCGCGCACGCCCATCGCCGCCTTGACGGCGTGGTAGCCGACAAGGAGCTGGGTCAGCGCCAAGGAGTGGCTCTTGCGGCCATTTCCGTTGCCCACGTCGATGCGTCCCACCTGATCGCGCAGATGTCCAGCTTCCGGGATGAGATTCCACAAAAGGTCCTCGATTCTCTCGGCCCGGTTGTCGGAGATATTGGCGTTGATCTCAAGTACGTCGACAGGTTTGCCGTCGCGGTCGCGGGCGAGCTCCAGGTGCAGGCCGGCATTGGTCGAGCCATCGAAAAGCGGGCTGAAGTCGGGATGCGGCAACGTCGGCCGCAAAAGATGCCGCACATCAAGATGGGTGTCGGAGCCGTTCTCGCCCTTGGGGGACTGAAAGCGGATTACGATATCGGCGAAAGTCCGCTGCGGGTGGATGAAGCTCGAGCTGTCACCCGCGCGCTTCTCCAACGAGGCGACGACCTGTTCCCGCGAGTAGCCGCGCTTGGTTGTGTCGCGATGGACCTTCCACTTGAAGCGCAGATCTTCGGCGGGGTCGAGATAGATCTTCACATCGTAGCAATCGCGCATCGCGCGCGTGGTGTAGCCGAGCAAGCCCTCGGCGATCACGAACTCCTTCGGCTTGACGTAGGCCTGGCGCCGGAAGTTGCCGTCGGTGTGATCGTAGACCGGCTTCAGCACCGGCTCGCCACGGCGCAGGAGCCGCAGATGCTGTTCGAGGACGTCGATGTAGTTGGCGCGGGGATCGAGCGCCGAGAGGCCGAGATCGGCGCGCTCGCTGCGGGTATAGCGGTGGTAGTCGTCGGTGCAGAGCACGGTGCAATGATCCTCGCCCAGGATCTGAGCGACACCGGCGGACAGCGTCGTTTTCCCCGACGCCGAGTCCCCGACGATCCCGAGTATGATCGGATGATCCACCCGCACGGCCATTGCTTACTCCAGGCACCCGCTCATGTTCAGGCCACTTCAGGCCACGTCGCGCGCCGCGACACTGGCCAAGCGCTCGGTCGGTATGTAGCTCGTCAGAATCTGACGTTCGCCGGTGGCGCCGGTGATCATCATGGTCTGAACCTTGTAATGGGTCTTGGTGCGCTCAACGCCTTCAAGCATCAAACCCGTCGTGATGCCGGTGGCGCAGAAGAAGACGTCGGGCGAGGTGATGATCTCGTCGCAGCGGTACCAGCGCGCGGTATCGACGGCCGCTTCCTTGACCGCCTTAGCCTCGGTCTGAAGCTGCGGGTCGATGCGGCCGAGAAACTCCCCGCCAAGCCCACGAACAGCGCAGGCCGACATGACGCCCTCGGGCGTGCCACCGGTTCCCATCAAGGCGTCGATGCCGGAGCCGGGAACGGCGGCCATCAGCGCGCCCGCGACGTCACCGGCCGGATACAGCGCGACACGGGCGCCGGTCGCGAGGATGCTCTCGATCAACTCGCGGTGGCGCGGCTTCTCGAGGACGAAAATCGTCAGCTCGAACATGTCCTTGCCGAGCGCCTCCGCAAGCGTCTCGAGCTTCTTCGACGTGGGCCACAGAGGATCGATCTTGCCGCGCGCGGGCGCGCTGGTGACGAACTTCTCCATGTAAAAAGCAGGCGCGGGGTTCATCATGGCACCGCGCGGCGCCACGGCGAGGACGGCCAGCGCATTGGTGAGGCCACGCACGAGGTAGCTCGTGCCTTCCACGGGGTCGACCGCAATGTCGGCCTTGAACGCGGCGCCGGCACGGCCCAAGTGCTCGCCGCGGTTCGGCTGCGGCGCCTCGCCCGGCCCCGCCTCGCCGATCACCACGACAGCGTCGATATCGACATCCGCCAATGCCTGGCGCATCGCATCGAGGGCGGCACGGCCGCCATCCATGTTGTCGCCGCGGCCGATCCAGTTAAAGGCGGCGCAGGCCGCGCGCTCCGTCACGCGACGCAGCGAGAAATTCAGATCCGGGTTGACGCCACCCGCGCTCATACCACCC
>DASQLK010000158.1:0-12770 GCA_035630055.1 Methyloceanibacter sp.
TCCGTCGACGCGCGCTATGCTGTCTACCTCTCGCGCCAAGAGGACGACATCACAGCGTTCCGCAAGGAGGAGAGCATCGCCATCCCGGGCGACTTCAGGTTCGGTGCGATCGCGGGCCTGTCCACCGAGCTTCGCACGAAACTCGAACGCGACCGGCCCGCGAGCCTGGGTCAAGCTGCGCGGCTCGACGGGATGACGCCGGCGGCCCTGATGCTGATCCTGGCCCATGTGAAGAAGGGCGCGCGCGCCAAAAGCGCCTAAGGAAGGCGAGGGGCCATGCCTGACGCCGCCGCCAGCATCGACGGACCCGCTGCGTTTGCGGAAGTCCTTAAAGTTCCACGTGAAACAATCCACAGGCTGGAACGGTATGCCCAACTCCTTGCCCATTGGCAGAAGACCACCAACCTTGTCGCCCCTTCGACCCTGACCTCGCTCTGGTCCCGCCATTTCGCCGACTCGGCACAGCTACTAAATCTTGCGCCCGACGCGAGACTCTGGCTGGATCTGGGTTCAGGCGCGGGGTTTCCGGGTCTGGTCATCGCGATCCTCGGGTCGGGCACGCCCGAGTTTCAAATGCATCTCGTCGAAGCGAACGCCAAAAAATGCGCCTTCCTCGCCGAGGTCGCGCGCGCAACGAACGCCCCTGTGGAGATCCACCCCGTGCGCATTGAAGACTTCGCCGCAAGCGCCGACACCATAAGGCCTGACATCGTCAGCGCCCGCGCCCTTGCGCCGCTGCCGAGGTTGCTGGGCCTCGCCGCGCCCTTCTTCGGCGCGGAGACACGGGGGTTGTTCTTGAAAGGCCGTGAAGCAGAAGAGGAAGTCGCCGCCGCGCGCGCCGTCTGGACTGCGGACTTTCGACTGCATCCAAGCCTCACCTCGCGCGATGGCAAGATCGTCGAGGTTGCCGGTCTTGCGGCGCGAACGGGAGGAACGCAATCATGAATGCCCCGGAGCGCCGTCGCACCCGCATCCTCGCTCTCGCCAATCAGAAGGGCGGCGTCGGCAAGACCACGACCGCGATCAATCTCGGCACCGCCCTCGCCGCCGTCGGTGAGCGCGTCCTCATCATCGACCTCGACCCGCAGGGTAACGCGAGCACGGGCCTCGGCATCGACGATCGTCCCTATTCCACCTCGGATGTCCTGAACGGCAAGGCCACCCTGTCGCAGGCGAAGATCGCCACGAATGTGCCGCGGCTCTCCATCGTGCCGGCGACCATCGATCTCATGTCCTTCGAGCGGGAGACTTCGAACTCCGGCGCGCGCCACTATCGACTTCGCGACTGCCTCTCTGCCTTGGCAGCCGAGGAGCACGACGAGACCCGCACCACCTATGTGCTCATCGACTGCCCGCCATCGCTCAACCTTCTCACCGTGAATGCTTTGGCCGCAGCCGACGCCGTGCTGGTGCCGCTGCAGTGTGAGTTCTTTGCGCTGGAAGGCCTGGCGCAGCTTTTGAGCACGGTCGAGGAGATCAGGGTACGCCTCAACCCGAAGCTCCAGATCCACGGTGTGGTGCTGACGATGTACGATCAGCGCACCAGCCTGTCCGATCAGGTCGTGGACGACGTGCGCCGCGTGCTCGGCGACAAGGTCTACGCCACGGTCATTCCGCGCAATGTGCGCGTGGCGGAATCGCCGTCCCACGGCAAGCCAGTGCTTCTCTACGATTATCGCTGCACCGGCAGTCAAGCCTACATCCAGCTCGCCTCGGAAGTGATCGAGCGTGAGCGGCGCATGCGCGCGGCGTAAGCCGGGACGCAGCAATAGAACGAAGCGGGGAGACATTTATGGCGGCTGCAGCACAGAAGAAGAGACTAGGCCGGGGCCTGGCGTCGTTGATCGGCGCCGACGATGCCGGCGCGGATGCCGATGACCAGCGCACCGTGCCGCTCGCGTCCTTGCGCGCAAGCCGGTTCAATCCCCGCCGCGATTTCGATCAGGGCCATCTCGACGAGCTCGCGAACTCCATTCGCGAGCGCGGCCTCGTGCAGCCGCTCGTCGTGCGGCCGGCCAAGGGCGAGCCGGACAAATACGAGATCGTCGCTGGTGAGCGCCGCTGGCGCGCGGCCCAAATCGCAAACCTGCACGAGATCCCGGTCGTCATCCGTCCCTTGAGCGACCAGGAAACGCTCGAGATCGCGATCATCGAGAACGTTCAGCGCGAGGACTTGAACGCCATCGAGGAGGGCGAGGGCTACCGCCAGCTCATGGGAAACCACGGCTATACCCAGGACGATCTCGCCAAGGTCATCGGCAAGAGCCGCAGCCACCTCGCCAACACCTTGCGCCTGCTGAAGCTGCCGGAGAGCGTGCAAGTCCTTGTTCGGGAAGGGAAATTAAGCGCAGGCCACGCCCGCGCGCTGATCGGCCGCGCGGATGCCGAGGCCCTGGCGTTAAGGATCGTTAACGAAGGGTTAACGGTGCGGGATATCGAGGCTCTGACCAAGGAGACCACCGCCAAGTCCGGCACCAAGGCGAGGCGCCCCGGCAAGGATGCCGATACCCGCGCCGCTGAGACCGAACTCGCCGAGGCGCTTGGCCTCAAGGTCGAGATCAAGCCGGGCAAAGGCGAGAAGGGCGAGCTCCGGATTCGTTATACGTCCTACGATCAGCTCGAAGACGTGCGCCGAAAATTGCTCCGGCACCGCGGCCATTAATTCGCGGCGAGAAATTCCTGCGCCTTGAAGAGCGATTTGAACGCCACGCCGGCGTCGGCGAATATGGCGTCGGCGCCCTCGCCGCGATCGAGGATCGAAAGCACGAGCGACACTCTTCCGCCAGCCTCATGCACGGCTTGCACCGCATCGAGCGCGGAACCGCCGGTTGTGGTGACATCCTCCAAGATGACGACGGTCTTCCCCGCCACGTCGTTGCCGTCCACGCGCTTCTTCGTGCCGTGATCCTTCACCGCCTTGCGCACAAAGAATCCCGGCAGGCTGCGTCCGAAGTCGCGGCTCTTGATGGCGACCGGTGCGATCAGCGGCACGGCGCCCATTTCCAACCCGCCGACGCAATCGGCCTCGACACCGTCAAGCGCATGCATGATGAGCTCGGCGAGAAGTGCCGCTCCGTCCGGATCCAGCATCGCTGGCTTCATGTCGAAATAGAAATCGCTCTCGCGCCCCGACGCGAGCACGATGCGCCCGCGCCGGAACGCGCGCACCTTCAGGAGCTCGAACAGCTTTGCGCGTTGCGCCTCAATGCTCATTTGCGCTGATTGCCTCGGTTAGGTTTCGCGAACACTGGCATAGAATGTCGGTAGGCGCCGTCAAATCTTTGCGGTCAGCGTGAGCACCAGCCGCGCCGCCAAGGCATCCTCGAGGTCTGGTGACAGCCGCGTGCGGCGGACCGCATCCTGAATCAGCGGCAGGCTTTGCAGCAAACGTCCCCCGCCCCAGCGCCGCGCATGCGCGGTGAAGGCATCGACGCGCTTGAAGTTCGGTGGCGGACGCAGCGTGCGCAACGTCTGCTGCACATTGCCTCCTTCCGCTTGAGCCGCGGCGAGCCGATGCAGCTGCGTGAAGTGCCGGCCGAGCGCGGCGAGCGCCGAGGCGGCGCCGGTGCCCGCGGCGCCCAAGCGGTCGAGCTCGCGCAGCGCCGCCTTCGCGTCGCCGCCGCTGACTTGGTAGACGAAGTTCTCCAATGCGATCTCGGCCGCGTCGCCGACGATCGCCTCGATGTCGTCGATGCTGACGCGTCCCCGGCCTGACGCATAAAGCGCGAGCTTCGCAACTTCGGCGCGGGACAGCGCCTGGTCCGCGCCAAGCCGCGCGATGAGATAGGCCTTCGTGTCGCCGTCGATCTGAAGCCCCGCCTCTTTCAGCACCTCGTCGATCAGCGATACGACGTTACTGCTCTCGCTGTAACAAGGCAGAGCCGCTGCGTCCTTGCGCCCTTCGAAAAGTTTGCGCAACGCCGAGTCAGGCCGCAGGTTGCCGGCCTCGATGATGAGCGCGGCCTCTGATTGCATCTCTAGAAGCGCCTTCAGTGTCGGCACGTCGAGCCGTGCGCCCATGCCGACGCGCACAACCTTGCGCGCTGCGAACATCGGGATGGTGCGGAGCTCGACCTCGATCCGCGATGCGTCGTCTGCAACGTCCCGCTCATCGAGCCGCACGATCTCGGTCTCGCCCCTGCCCGCGCTGAAATGCTTGGCGAGCGCTTCGGCGCGCTCGCTCACGAGCCCGATGTCGGGCCCATAGACGAGCGCAAAGCGGCACGTCGCGTCGGGTGACTTGATGAAGCGCGGAACGCTTGCGGATTTATAGGCGACCATGGATGGGACAGCGGCGCGCGGAGCTTACCCCGCGCGGCTAGATCATACTCTGGGAGTGGGGTTCGCGAGATAGGCTGCGATCTGGCTCCTGATATTGTCCGCGATCGTGCGCGCCGCCCGGTTCTCCGCGTCGTAGCGAGCCCGCACATTGGCGAAGATCTGCTCGTAGCGGTCATAGGGCGCCCGCGAAATCGCCTTGCCTTGGACGAGCACCTTTCCGTCCGCCACGTTGACGAGCGTGAAGGTGGCGTTGATCTGGTAGACCTGTGCGGTGGCATCGCCGGTGACGAGCACGAGCTGATTCGCCACGCTCTCCTTGATGACGATGTCGAGCCGGTAGCGCGTCGGCGGTTCGGCTCCGCCGCCTGTCGTGGTGAAGATGAGCTCGTTGCGGAGCTTCTGGCCGACCCGGCCCGGAATGGGCTCGATGTCCACAGCGGCCATGGCCTCTTTCATGCTCGAGCCGTCGGCAGCCGTGCCGTAAAGCGGCCGAATCCCGCCGCAGCCTGCCAGGCTCACGCCAAGGGCACAGATCAGCGCCGCGAAGGCAAGGCTCTGCCTACGCCACGACATTGACGATCCTCTGCGGCACGATAACGACCTTCTTAATCTGACGTCCCCCGATGGCGCGCACCACATTTTCGAGCTTTAGCGCGGCAGCTTCAATATCCTCTTTCGCCGCGTCCCGCGCAATCGTCAACTCGTCCCGCCGCTTGCCGTTGACCTGTACGGCGATGGTGACGGTCTCGTCGACGAGGAGGGCCGGATCGGCCTCTGGCCACGGCGCCTCGGCCAAAAGTCCTTGGTGTCCAAGGGCGGCCCAGCTCTCCTCCGCAAGATGGGGCACCATTGGGGCGGCAATGCGGGCGAGGATTTCGGCTGCTTCGCGCAAGGCGAAGCGCATGTCCTCTTCCGGGTTTTCGTTGGTTTGCAGTCCTTGCGACAAGGCATTGGCAAGTTCGTAGATCTGCGCCACGGCCACGTTGAAACGCAGTTTTTCGAACGCCGCCGTGACTTCGGTCAGGCTGCGATGCGCGGAACGCCTCAGCGCCTCTGCGTCCGCGCCGAATCGCTCGGGTCGCGGGGCGCCGGCGGGAGCGCCTTTCGCGGCCGCCTCGTTGACGAGCCGCCACGCCCGCTGCAGGAAGCGGTGCGCGCCGTCGACGCCCGCCGCGGACCACTCGATGTCGCGCTCCGGCGGCGTGTCGGAGAGGATGAACCAGCGTGCGGTGTCCGCGCCGTAGCGCGCGATGATGTCGTCGGGATCGACGACGTTCTTCTTCGACTTCGACATCGATTCGATCGGGCCGACGGTGATGGCCGCTCCGGTCTCGCGGTGCCGCGTCTTGCCGTTCTCGAATACGACATCCGCGGGGAACACCCACTTGCCCGCCTCGTCCTTGTAGGTCGCGTGCGTGAGCATGCCTTGCGCGAAGAGACTCTTGAACGGCTCGTCGATGGCGACATGCCCGGTCTTGTGCATCGCGCGGGTGAAGAAGCGCGCATAGAGGAGATGCAGGATCGCGTGCTCGACGCCGCCGATATACTGATCGACCGGAAGCCAGTAGCCGACCGCGCCTCTGTCCGTCGGTTCCTCTGCACGCGGTGAGCAGAAGCGCGCGAAGTACCAGGACGAGTCCACGAACGTGTCCATCGTGTCGGTCTCGCGCCGCGCCGGCGCCCCGCATTGCGGGCAGGCGACGTGCTTCCAGGTCGGGTGATGGTCGAGCGGATTGCCCGGCACATCGAAGCTGACATCCTCTGGCAGCGTCACCGGCAGATCCTTGGCCGGCACCGGCACGATGCCGCACACTTCGCAATGGATCATCGGGATGGGGCAGCCCCAATAGCGCTGCCGCGAGATGCCCCAGTCGCGCAAGCGGTACTGCGTCTGCCGCGCCGCCACCGGCTCGCCCTTCAAGGTTTGCGCGGTCAGATGTTGCGCCATCGCCTCCTTCGCCTCGGCAACGGTTAACCCATTGAGGAAGCTAGAATTTATCATCGTGCCGTCGCCGGTATAGGCTTCATCCCCAATCGCGAACGTCGCGGGATCGGCACCCGGCGGCAGGACCACAGGGATCACCGGCAAGCCGTAGGCGCGGGCGAATTCGAGGTCGCGCTGGTCATGCGCGGGACAGCCGAAGATCGCGCCGGTGCCGTATTCCATCAGAATGAAATTCGCGATGTAGACCGGAAGCGCCGCGCCCTCGATGACGGGATGCTTCACGCGCACGCTCGTGTCGAAACCCTTCTTCTCCTGGGTCTCGAGTTCCGCCGCGGTCGTGCCGCCGCGCTGGCACTCCGCGATGAAGCGCGCGGCATCCTCGTTCTTCGCGGCGATCGCTTTCGCCAACGGATGGTCCGGTGCGATGGCGACGAAGCTCGCGCCGAACAGCGTATCGGGGCGCGTCGTGAAGACGGTGATGACGTCATGTCCGCTCGGCGCGGTCGCTGCAGCAACGTCGAAACGGATGAGCAAGCCCTCCGACTTGCCGATCCAGTTCGCCTGCATCAGGCGCACCTTGTCCGGCCAGCGATCGAGCGTCCCCAGGCCTTCGAGGAGATCGTCGGCGAAGGCCGTGATCTTGAACACCCACTCCGGCTGCTCACGCTGCTCGACGAGCGCGCCGGAGCGCCAGCCGCGTCCGTCGATCACCTGCTCGTTGGCAAGCACGGTGTGGTCGACTGGATCCCAATTCACCTTGCGCGTCTTCCGGTCGACAAGCCCAGCGGCGAGCATGTCGAGAAACAGCTTCTGCTGCTGCTCGTAATAATCGACGTCGCAGGTGGCGAGCTCGCGGCTCCAGTCGAGCGACAGGCCCATGCTCTTGAGCTGATCGCGCATGGTTGCAATGTTGTCGTAGGTCCATTGCGCGGGATGCACCCCGCGCTCGATGGCGGCGTTCTCGGCCGGCAGCCCGAACGCGTCCCAGCCCATGGGATGCAGCACATTGAAGCCCCGCGCCCGCATGAAGCGGGCCACCACGTCTCCCATCGTGTAATTGCGCACATGCCCCATATGGATCCGGCCGGACGGATAAGGGAACATCTCAAGAACATAGTACTTGGGGCGCGATTCGTTCTCGTCGGCGCGGAAAACCCCCCGCGCCTCCCAAACGGCCTGCCAATGCTTCTCGCGCGCCGGCGCGTCATACCGCTCGATGGTCATTTGCCTTGCTTTTCGGATAGGCCAGAGCGTTGGGAATAGGCCACGAAACGCCGACTGGGGTCAACGTCCCGAGCGCCGCGGGCCTTGACGCCAGCGGCCGGGTAAGGCCCGGTAGGGCCGATGACCGTGACCCCCGTCGATATCCCCCCACGCCTCCATGTCGTGCAACACGAGATCACCCTTGCCACCGAGGCCGCCGGCCGCGAACCCGGCTCGGTGCGTCTCGTAGCGGTCACCAAGACGGTTCCGGAGGCTCTGATCGAACAGAGCATCCTCGCCGGCCAGCGCATCTTCGGCGAGAACCGCGTGCAGGAGACCAAGGCCAAATGGCCGCAGCTGAAGGAACGCCATGCCGAGGTCGAGCTGCATCTGATCGGCCCGCTGCAATCCAATAAGGTCAAGGAGGCGCTCGCGCTCTTCGACGTGATCGAGACCGTCGACCGGCCGAAGATCGCACGCGCCCTCGCCGAGGAGATCGGTGCCACCGCGCGCCGCCCTCGCCTTTTCGTGCAGGTGAACACGGGCGAGGAGCCCCAAAAGGCCGGCATTCTTCCCTCCGAGACTGCATCCTTCATCGCGCTCTGCCGCGACACGCTTGGGCTCGATATCGCGGGCCTGATGTGCATTCCGCCTTTGGATGAGGAGCCCGGATTGCATTTCGCACTGCTGCAGAAGCTCGCGGGCGAATCCGGCCTCAAGGAACTCAGCATGGGCATGAGCGGCGATTTCCCGCGCGCCATCGCCTTCGGCGCCACCTATGTCCGCGTGGGAACCGCGATCTATGGCGAGCGGCCTCCCGGCTCCTGATGCTTCAGGCGATGATAATGTCCGTGCCGCGGCGCAGCTCCGCGACCAGGCGCAGCATGTCGCGACGGTTGAGACCGACACAGCCGTCGGTCGGCGTGAAGCCGGCTCGGGCAAGATGCACGAAGATGGCGCTGCCACGACCCCGCGCGCGCCTGCGATCGTTGTATCCGAGCACGGCCACGAGATCGTAGAGTTCATCGGCCCGCGCCAACCCCTCTGCGCTGCGCCCGCGAGGCAACCGGACAAGCCTGTTGTAGTTCGCATCGTTGGGATCGTCGCACCAGCCGTCGTTTGGAGCGATCGCGCGCAGCGGCGCCGCCGTCCGCGGCCGCATCGTTCTGTCGTGGCGGTAGAGCACGGCCCGGACCGGGAAACGGCCCCGTGGCGTCCCGCCATCACCTTCCCGCTTCAAGGCGCGAACGCCGCCACGGCCGAGCGCCGCGCGCACCACCCCATGCGCCAATTGCACCCGCGCTTGGCTTGGATTACCAGGCGCCCGGCGCACGACGATCGGTCGGGATCGCTTAACCGTCATCGCCGATTGTCCCTCCTGCCCGAACGGCGTCTACCGATAGCCTTGTCGGCGACCGGCAGCACGCTTACAAGGTCAACCAGCGGCAGAAACACGGACCCCCGATGAGCAACGCGCGCAAGATACTCATCATCGACGATGACGATGAGCTCCGCGAGTCTTTGAGCGAGCAGCTGAGCTTGCACGAGGAGTTCGAGACGGAACTCGCCGCCACGGCGTCGGACGGCGTCAAGCTCGCGCGCAACGGTCATGTTGATCTCATTCTCCTCGATGTCGGCCTTCCCGATCTCGACGGCCGCGAAGCCTGCAAGCTTCTGCGCCGCGGCGGCTTCAAGGGCCCCATCGTCATGCTCACCGCGCAGACCTCCGACTCCGACACGATCCTCGGTCTTGAGTCCGGCGCCAACGACTATGTCACCAAGCCGTTCCGTCTCGGTGTGCTGCTTGCGCGCATCCGCGCCCAGCTGCGCCAGCATGAGCAGAGCGAGGACGCGGTTTTCGCGATCGGTCCTTACACGTTCAAGCCCGCGGCGAAGATGCTGATCGATGGCGCCGGCGGCAAGGTCCGTCTCACCGAGAAAGAGACATCGATCTTGAAATATCTCTACCGCGCCGGGGAGAGAGTGGTGACGCGCGACGTGCTATTGCACGAAGTGTGGGGCTACAACGCCGGTGTGACGACTCATACGCTCGAGACCCACATCTATCGCTTGCGGCAGAAGATCGAGAAAGACCCGTCGCAGGCCGAGCTGTTGATCACCGAGACCGGCGGCTACAAGCTCGTCCCCTAATCCGGAATATCAAAATCGGCGATCACCGGCACGTGGTCGGATGTGCGCGGCCAGTCGCGTGTCTCGTCGATGACGCGCATGGAGATCGCAGCCGGCGCGAGCGCCTGTGTCGACCAGACATGATCGAGGCGGCGGCCGCGATTGGACTTCCGCCAATCGCGATTGCGATAGCTCCACCACGTATAGAGATCTTGGTCTGGAGGCACGTGGCGGCGCATGACGTCGACCCAATCATGCGCGGCGCGCACGGCTTCGAGCCGTTGCACCTCGGCGGGCGTATGGCTCACGACTTTGAGCAATTGCTTGTGCGACCAGACGTCCGTCGGAAGCGGAGCGACGTTGAGATCACCGACCATGATCATGCGGCTCTCGTGCTTCGCGGGCATGCCGTCATGCCAGGCGCGCATGGCGTCGAGAAAGTCGAGCTTGTGCTGGAATTTCGGATTGATGCCCGGGTCGGGCACATCTCCTCCGGAGGGCACGTAGACATTGTGCAGCACGACCGGACGGGATGTGGCACCGTCCCCGACGACGACGGAAAGATGCCTCGCATGCCCCCGGCCGCAAATGTCGCGCCGTTCAGGCATGCTGAGGGGCAGGCGCGATAGGGTAGCGACGCCGTGATAGCCCTTCTGCCCACAAACGGCGACATGCTCGAAACCGAGCGTGCGCAAATGCATCTCCGGAAACAACTCGTCGATGCATTTGATTTCTTGCAGGCAGAGAACATCCGGCCGGTACGCCCTGACGAAGCGCTCGACGAGATCGAGGCGCAGGCGCACGGAGTTGATGTTCCAGGTTGCGAGTCGAAAGCGCATGGAGAGTGAGGAGTGGCCCGCGGTTGATCTTTGATCGGGTTCGACGGTGGAATGACAACCGCAAAAAATAAAGGCGCCCGGCCGCTGCGCGTGGCCGGGCGCCAAATTGCGCGTTTTGCGCGCGCGCCGGGAGGGAAGCCGGCGCGAGCGAACCACATCTTCGGCTAGACGGGGGGCACTACCGATATAAGCGACGTGGCTCGCTTCTACGGCCAGAAATAAGGAGATCGGGATCGGATTTCAACCAGAGCCGGTCGGAAAATTTAACACAGCGTAAATGGCGCCCGGCGACCTCCAAAAAACCGTTGATTCGTAACGCTTTTGCCGAGGCGCGCGCTCCGACCATGGTGGAACGACATCCTGCCGCAGGGCCGCCAAAATGGCCTAGAATCGCCCTAACGGAACGGCTGGAAGTTCTCCTTGGACGTGAAGAAGTCCGCCGCGACCTTTCGCCCTGGCACGACGTTGGTCACCGTCACCGTCGTGGTGAGGCCCTGCGCATCGCTGATGGTCCATTGCTTCAGCTGCATCTCGGGATCGCTTTCGAAATAGAGCTTCATGCGGCCCGACGCCGAGCCCGACTTATCTTCCAGAGAGATTGCGAGCGATCCCTCCTGACGCTCCACCCCGATGATCTTGGCGTCCCTGCCGAGATCCACTGAGTTCGTCAGCAGAAGACGAAAGGGCGTCGATTCGATGGGATACTTCTCCACGGTCTTGAGGGACCCGTCCTCGATCGCGAGGAAATGTCCGTCCGCCACGATGCGCAGCGCGCTTGGCGGCGCGTAATCGAATCTGATCTTGCCTGGACGCTGCACGTAAAAGCGGCCGGTCGTGCGGTTGTTCGTGGCGTCCATCTGCTCGAAACTGCCCTGCAGATTGGTGATGGCGTTGAAATAACCGTTGATGCGATCGACGGCTTGGGTTTGCTCCTCTCCGATCAGCGGTGTCGGTCCGGGAGCGGACTCGACCGCGGCATCCCATCCGGCGCCCTCGTCGATCTTGGGCGGAACGATTTCCTCGGTGGGCGCGGCGGCTTCCTCCGCGGCGGGCGGTATCGGTGCGGCGGGTTCGGTCACGTCCTGCGCGGGGCGGAGATCGTTCTGCGCCGGCGCGGTGACGGGAGAGGAGGGCGTCGGCTGTGGGGTCGCGCCGGTTGCAGGCGTCCGTTTTGGAACCGTGGTCGATCCCTGCTGCGCAAACGCCTCCCCGGCCGCGAGGCCGAAGGCGAGCGGCAAGCATAGGACAAGACCAATGGTTCTGCGGCTCATGAGGCGGGACCCCCTTCCGGCTGGCGCAGCGGCAATCGCATAATTCGATAACGATTCCCCGGAATCTGGTCAACTTATTGGCGAAGGGGCGATTGACGAGCCTAATATGGGGTCGCGGCGTCGTCTCCACCCACCAGAATCTCGCGTTTGCCGGCATGGTTGGCGGGGCCGATCAGCTCCTCGTTCTCCATGCGCTCGATCAGGGTCGCCGCCCGGTTGTAGCCGATGCCGAGCCGCCGCTGGATATAGCTCGTCGACACCTTGCGGTCGCGCAACACGATGGCCACGGCCTGATCGTAGAGCTCATCACCGGATTCCCCGAAGGCCTCGCCGGCGTCGCCCTCCTCTTCGTCACCGCCCTCGTCACCCTCGGTCACGACATCGAGATAAGCAGGCACGCCTTGCCGCTTCAGATGCCGCACCACCTTCTCCACCTCCTCGTCGGAGACGAACGGGCCATGCACGCGGCCGATGCGCCCGCCACCGGCCATGTAGAGCATATCGCCCTGGCCAAGCAGCTGCTCCGCACCCTGCTCGCCGAGAATGGTGCGACTGTCGATTTTCGACGTCACCTGGAAGCTGACGCGGGTCGGGAAGTTCGCCTTGATGGTGCCCGTGATGACGTCCACGCTCGGCCGCTGCGTCGCGGTGATGAGATGGATGCCGGCGGCGCGCGCCATCTGCGCGAGCCGCTGCACCGCGGCTTCGATGTCCTTGCCCGCAACCATCATGAGGTCCGCCATCTCGTCGACGATCACGACGATATAGGGCATCGCCTCGTAATCCATTTCCTCCTGCTCGTAGATGGCGCGTCCGGTTTGCTTGTCGAAGCCCGTCTGCACGGTGCGGGTGAGCATTTCGCCTTTGGCTTCCGCCTGCGCGATGCGGGCGTTGTAGCCCTTGATGTCGCGCACGCCGAGCTTGGACATGCGCTTGTAGCGCTCCTCCATCTCGCGCACCGTCCATTTCAGCGCCACGACCGCTTTCTTCGGGTCGGTCACGACCGGAGCAAGCAGATGCGGAATGCCGTCATAGACGGAAAGCTCCAGCATCTTCGGGTCGATCATGATGAATTTGCACTGCTCGGGCGACAGCCGGTAC
>DASQLK010000159.1:0-7899 GCA_035630055.1 Methyloceanibacter sp.
CGTCGTTCCTCCTCCGCCTGCGTGAGGAGAGCGACAAGCGGCGCGAGTTCGGCCATCTCGTGAAGGACTTGCGCTTTGCGGCCGCGACGGCGCGCGAAGCCACGCGTTAGCGCGTGCCGATCGTTTCCGCCCAAGCGAACAGACCGTCGCGGTCGGTGCGGTAGTCGGCGGCGGTCTCGCCGTCCCCGATCTTGATGCTGATGCCGCCTCTCGCCTTCACCACCTCGAACGCATCCTCGTCGGTCACGTCGTCGCCGGCGAAGATCGGCAGCCGTCCCTTGAACGGAGCCTGAGCGAGGAAGGTTTCCACGGCCGTGCCCTTGTTGCGGCCCTTAGGCCGCACCTCGAACACCATCTTCCCCGGCAGCACTTCCAGGCCTGGCTCCCGTTCGATCGCGGCTTGCGCTGCGACGCCACACGCCTGGCCGAGCTCCGGATGCTGACGATAGTGCAAGGAGGCCGATACGGTCTTGCGCTCCAGGATCAGGCCCGGATTTGCGTCGGCAAAAGTTTGCAGCCGCGCGCGCGCCGCTTCCATGCTGGCAATTGCACTCTCCTCGACATGCACGGCGCCCGCCGCATCGCGTTGCACGAGCCCATGCTCTGCGGCGGTCGGCAGAATGAGCGGCGCCAGCAGCCGATCGACGACATCGAGCGGCCTCCCGGTGACGATCGCGACCGCGCCGCCAAGCCGCTGCCGCAGCGATTCGAGCGCGGCGGCGACGCGTGGCTCAACATGCACCAGATGCGGCTTTGCCGCGATCTCCACGAGAGTCCCGTCGAAGTCGACGAAAAAGGCGGCATTGCCGTCAACGCTTGGCAAAGATTTAGGCATTAGGCCAGGCTTTCCCTTCCCGCGTTAATGTCGATCGGCCGATTCACAGCGCATGATGGCCGATATCGCACTGCACGCATTGGACTGGAAGTTGCAACATGGAAATCACAGGGAACCCAGAGTGAATTGTAATCATTGACGGAACGAAAATGTTGCAGCGCGCTTTAAATAGTGACGGGCGCCGGCCGTACGCCACGGCCGCGTCATCGTGAGGGATTAGACGTTAATGTCATCGAGCTCCACGAAGGTCGAGTTGGGCATGCCATCGAAGCCTAAACGGCCGGCCAACACAGACGGGTCCTCTGAGGTCACGCAGAAGCCGGGTCGGTTGGTGGTCGTTTCCAATCGCGTCGCGGACTTGACCGCCCGGACCCAGACCGGCGGCCTCGCCGTCGCGTTGGGCGATGCGCTCCGTGCCTCGAAAGGCCTTTGGTTCGGCACCAGCGGCCAGACCAGCGAGAACGCGCTCTCCACCCCGCCGAATGTCGAGACTCTCGGCGAGCTTACCCGCGCCACCGTCGATCTAACCCCCGAGGAGGAGGAAGGCTACTATTACGGCTACTCCAACCGCTGCCTCTGGCCTGCCTTTCACTACCGCCTCGACCTCGCGCGCTGCAGCGAGTCCGACGCCGAGGTTTATTTCAGCGTCAACTCCCGCTTCGCCGACGCGCTCATGCCGCTGCTGCAGCCCGGCGACATGGTATGGGTGCACGACTATCACCTCATCCCCTTCGCCGAAGAGCTGAAGCGGCGCGGTTGCGCCTCGCGCATCGGTTTCTTCCTGCACACGCCCTTCCCCTCCCCGGAGATCTTCGCCGCCGTCCCGCAGCAGAAGCGCCTCGGCAACGCGCTCATGACCTACGACGTCGTCGGCTTCCAGACGAGCTCCGACCGCGACAACTTCGCCCGCTATGTCACCACCTTCTTGGATGGCGAGCGTCTAGAGGGGGACCGTCTCACCGCGCAGGGCCAGACCACGCAAGCGTCAGTGTTCCCTATCGGCATCGACGCTGACGCCTTCACCCAGCTCGCCCAGGTCGAGAGCGCCAAGGGCCCGCTTCTTCCCTTCCTCGGCGACGACGTGAAGACCATCATCGGCGTCGATCGCCTCGACTATACCAAGGGCCTGCCCGAGCGCCTGCGCGCCTTCGAGAAGCTGCTCGAGACCTGCCCGCAGCATCATCGCCAGGTGCGCCTCATCCAGATCGCCGCCCCCACCCGCGAAGAGCTGCCGGTCTACCAGCAGATCCGCGAGGAGGTGGAAGGCCTTGTCGGCCGCATCAACGGGCGCTTCGGCGATCTCTCCTGGCATCCCGTGACCTACGTCCATCGCCCCATTCCGCAGGAACTGCTTGCGCGCCTCTACCGTGAGAGCGCCGTCGGCCTCGTCACGCCGCTCTGTGACGGCATGAACCTCGTCGCCAAGGAATACGTCGCCGCGCAGGCGCCGGAGAATCCCGGCGTCCTCGTCCTGTCGCGTTTCGCCGGGGCCGCCGAGCAGCTGCGCGAGGCGCTCCTCATCAACCCGCACGACATTACCGAGATGGCGCGCGCCCTCGATCGCGCGCTGACCATGCCGCGCCAGGAGCGTTGGGCCAGGCACAATCGCCTCATGCAACGCATCGAAACCTACGACGTCGCCAATTGGCGCGACAGCTTCCTGCAGACTTTCGCCGAATCCGAATCGAAACCCCTCAATCTCTTCGCCCACCGGCTGGGTGCCGCCTGACGCCCTGCAAACGCGAGTGTGTTGTCCCCCGCGAGCCTTGTCCCCCGCGCGCCTTCTCCCCTATGACGCGGGCTGGC
The DNA here is from genome assembly GCA_035630055.1 of Methyloceanibacter sp. Classification (GTDB taxonomy): domain Bacteria; phylum Pseudomonadota; class Alphaproteobacteria; order Rhizobiales; family Methyloligellaceae; genus Methyloceanibacter. The sequence continues at coordinate 2,642 of DASQLK010000159.1, forward strand.
GGCTTCGCTCAATTTCCGCGGCGGGCGCGGTCGCCTTGCCCGGTCGCGGCGGCCCAATTCGGTCACGGCCACGGCCCCGCGCCCTCCCGGCGTTCGCACTGCAAGCCTGTGTATTTTTAAAGTCCGTCCGATGATCGATCGCAGCGACCGGCACTGGTATAAGAACGCCGTTATCTACGAGCTTCACATCAAAGCGTTTTTTGATGCGAACAACGACGGCGTCGGGGATTTCGCGGGCCTCTACCAGAAGCTCGACTATCTCCAGGACCTCGGCATCACCGCGATCTGGCTGCTGCCCTTTTATCCCTCGCCGCTCCGGGACGACGGCTACGACATTGCCGATTACACCGCGATCAATCCCACTTACGGCACGATGCGCGACTTCCGCCAGTTCGTGGCCGCCGCGCACGCCCGCGGCATGCGCGTCATCACCGAGCTCGTCGTCAACCACACCTCCGACCAGCATCCCTGGTTCCAGCGCGCCCGCTACGCCCGCGCCGATTCCAAATGGCGCGACTATTATGTGTGGAGCGACAGCGACGCGAAATATCCCGGCACCCGCATCATCTTTCTCGACACCGAGAAATCGAACTGGACCTGGGACCCGGTTGCGCAAGCCTATTTCTGGCACCGCTTCTACTCGCACCAGCCGGACCTGAACTACGACAATCCGCGCGTTCTCGTCGACATCATGCGCGCCATGCGTTTCTGGCTCGACCTCGGCGTGGACGGTTTGCGTCTCGACGCAGTGCCCTACCTCATCGAGCGCGAGGGCACCAACAACGAGAACCTCCCCGAAACCCACGAGATCCTGAAGCGCTTTCGCGCCGAGCTCGACCAGCGCTATCCGGACCGCATGCTGCTCGCCGAGGCGAACCAGTGGCCCGAGGACACGCGGCCCTATTTCGGGCGCGGCGATGAATGCCACATGGCGTTTCACTTCCCGCTGATGCCGCGCATCTACATGGGCCTCGCCCGCGAGGACCGCTATCCGATCACCGACATCATCACGCAGACGCCGCCCATCCCGGAGAATTGCCAATGGGCGATCTTTCTCCGCAATCATGACGAGCTGACGCTCGAGATGGTGACGGACTCCGAGCGCGACTATCTCTGGCAGACTTACGCCACGGATCAGCGCGCGCGCCTCAATCTCGGCATTCGCCGCCGCCTCGCGCCGCTCCTCGACAATGATCGCCGCAAGATCGAGCTCCTGAACGGCCTCCTGCTCTCGATGCCCGGCACGCCCGTCATCTACTATGGCGATGAGCTCGGCATGGGCGACAATTTCTATCTCGGCGACCGCGACGGCGTGCGCACCCCGATGCAGTGGTCCGCCGACCGCAACGGCGGCTTCTCGCGCGCAGATCCGCAGCGGCTCTTCCTGCCGCCGATCATGGACCCGATCTACGGCTACGAGACCGTGAACGTTGAGTCGCAGCAGAAGCATGCCAACTCGCTGCTGAACTGGACCAAGCGCACCATCGCCGTGCGCCAGGCCCACAAGGCTTTCGGCCACGGCTCGCTCACCTTCCTCTATCCGAAGAACCGCAAGGTGCTTGCCTATCTCCGCGAGCATGAAGGCGAGGTCATCCTCTGCGTCTTCAATCTGTCGCGCTCCGCGCAAGCGGTCGAGCTCGACCTCGGCGCGCATAGAGGCCGCGTGCCCGTGGAGCTGACGGGCCGCTCCTTCTTCCCCTCGATCGGCACCCTGCCCTATCTCCTCACCCTGCCCGCTTACGGCTTCTATTGGTTCGAGCTCGCCGACCAGGCGCGCCTACCGACCTTGCAGGTTGTCGACCCGGAGCCGTTGCCGGAGCTCGAGACCCTGGTTCTCGACGCGGGCTGGGATCTCGTCGAAAGCCAGCGCGAGGATCAGGTCCGCCTCGACCGCTTCAACCGCCAGCTCCTGCCGGTCTATCTCAAGAACCAGCGCTGGTTCGATGCGAAGGACACGGGCGTCACCATTGCGCGGCCGACCCGCGTCGCGGAAGTGCCGTGGGGCACTGTCGGCGACTTCCTGCTTGTGATCCTCGATGTCGAGCTTGAGGACGGAACGCAGCAGCGCTACCTGCTGCCGCTCGCTCTGACCTGGGGCGAGGAGCATTTGCGCACCGACAATCCGCGTCTGTCGAACGTGCTCGCGAAGGTGCGGCGCGGCCCCCGCGCCGGCCTGCTTCTAGACGCGGGCGTGCATGACGACTTCCCCCATGCCGTGCTCGATGCGATGCGCAAGGAGCTGACCATCGAAGGCGCCGAAGGTGTGCTGCATTTCGAGGCGACCGAAACGCTCCGCGGGATGGAGCTTCCGGCCGACCTGACCGCGGAGCCGGTCGGCGGCGAGCTCGGCCATGCGTCCTTCAACATGGGCAATCTCATCAACCTCAAGATCAACCGCCGCCTGCGCAGTGGCGTCGAGCCTGAGATCGAGGTCGGCCGCTTTCTCCTGAACGCCGGCTTCGCCAATAGCCCGCCCTTCCTCGGCTGCGCCGAGTTCAGCGCCAAGGACGGCCGCGACACCGCCCTCGCCGTTGCGTTCGAGCATGTTCGCAACCAGGGCGACGGCTGGACCGTCATCGTGAACGCGCTTGACCGCGAGCTTGAGGAAGCCACTCTCGTCAGGGACGACGCGGACGCCGTTCCCGCCGGGATTCCCTACTCGCTCGCATTGGCGGAGGTGGTGGGGCGCCGTACCGGCGAGTTGCATAAGATCTTCGCCGAGGCGACCGATCCGGATTTCGTGCCCGAGCCCGTCACGAACGATGACCTCGAGCAATGGCATAACCGCACGCGCTTTTACGCCGACCAAGCCTTGGACTGCGTTGCGCGCTTGCGCGAGAATTTCGATTCCGACACGGCGGCGAGCGCCGATGCCCTCCTCGCTCAGCGCAACGAACTCCTGGCGACGATAGACTCCCTCGTGCCGACGCAGCCGCGCGGCGTCAAAATTCGGCTTCACAACGACTATCATCTCGGCAAGGTGCTGATCGCCGAGGACGACATTCACATTGTCGATTTTGCCGGCGAGCCGGGGCGCCCAACGTCGGAGCGCCGCGAGAAAGCCCCGGCCTCCCGCGATATCGCCGGCATGCTACGCTCTTTCGATTACGCCGCGCAGACGGCTGTCGACCGGCAGCGGCAGCGCGGCGTGGGCCAGCTTGCGGAGATCGAGCAGCTTGCGCAGCGCTGGCGCGCTTCCGCGGAGCGCATCTTTCTGCGCGCCTATGAGGCCGCCCGAGGCGGCAACGCTTCGTTCACCTCCCACGCCTTGACCGCGGGAGCGGATCTTCTTCCGCTCTTCCTCATTGAAAAGGTGTTGACCGAGATTTCATTCGAGGCCGTGAACCGGCCCGTCCTCGTCTCCATTCCGGTGCGGGCAACGCTCGCGCTCCTGGAGACTGCCCGCGAACCCGTCGAGGAACCAGCGGAGTAGCGCATGACCATTGAACTGAAGCATACGAACCAACCATCCCAAGCGGAGATCGCCTCTCTGATTGGCGGCTCTCATGGCGATCCTTTCGCGCTGCTGGGCCTTCACGGCGGCTTCGGCAAGCCGCTCGTCTTGCGCGTGTTCGCGCCGGAGGCCGACAGCGTCGAGGCGCTGTCCACCGCCGGCGAAACCATCGTGCCCTTGGTGCGTCTCAACCCCGCCGGCTTCTTCGCCGCGCCGGTCCCGGGCGAGCGAAAGTTCCCGTATCGCCTGCGCTTCCATAAAGGGCGGGACAGTTGGGAGAGCGACGATCCCTACCGCTTCGCGCCGGTCCTTCCCGACATCGACCTCGAGCTCATCGCCGAAGGCAATCACCTGAAAATCTGGGAAGCGCTCGGCGCGCACTCGCGCACGATCGACGGCGTGGACGGCGTCTTCTTCGCGGTGTGGGCGCCGAACGCGCGCCGCGTCAGCGTCGTCGGGGACTTCAACGGCTGGGACGGCAGGCGTCATCCCATGCGGTTGCGGCACCGCGCCGGCGTATGGGAGCTGTTCATCCCCGGCGTCGGTAAAGGCGCGCCCTACAAATTCGAGCTGCTCGGTCCCGATGGCAATTTACAGCCGCTGAAGGCCGACCCTCTCGCTTTCTACCAGGAGCAGCCGCCGAAGACCGCGTCCGTGGTGCATGGGCCGAGCGATCGTGCAGGCCATCTCGCCGGTTGGCATGAGACGCGGGCGCGCATGAACGCCCTGGACGCGCCCATCAGCATCTACGAGATGCATCTCGGCTCCTGGATGCGCCGGGAGGATGGCAGCTTCCTGACCTACGACGAGATTGCCGACCGCCTTGTTCCCTACGTCAAGGATCTCGGCTTCACCCATGTCGAGCTGTTGCCGGTCAGTGAGTTTCCATTCGACGGTTCCTGGGGCTACCAGCCCCTCGGCCTGTTTGCGCCCACCTCGCGCTTTGGCGATCCCGAGGCGTTCGCACGCTTCATCCGCCGCCTGCACGAAGCGGGCATCGCCGTCTATGTCGATTGGGTCGCCGCGCATTTCCCCACCGACCCGCATGGCCTTGGTCAATTCGACGGCACCGCGCTTTACGAGCATGCGGATCCGCGCCGCGGCTTCCACCAGGATTGGAATACGCTCATCTATAATTATGGGCGCCGCGAGGTTGCGAACTTCCTGACCGGCAACGCGCTCTATTGGTTCGATCATTTCGACATCGACGGCTTCCGCGCCGATGCCGTCGCGTCCATGCTTTACCTCGATTACAGCCGCAAGGACGGCGAGTGGCTTCCGAACGAATATGGCGGTAACGAGAACCTCGCCGCCATCGCCTTCCTGCGCCGCCTCAACGAGCTTTGCTATGGCGCCTTCCCCGGTATCGCCACGGTTGCCGAGGAATCGACCGCGTGGCCCGGGGTGTCCAAGCCGACTTATCTCGGCGGCCTGGGCTTCGGCTACAAATGGAACATGGGGTGGATGCACGACACGCTGAACTACATCAGCAACGATCCCATCCACCGCCGCTATCATCACGATCAGCTCACCTTCGGCTTGATTTACGCCTTCTCCGAGAACTTCATCCTGCCGCTCAGCCATGACGAGGTCGTGCACGGCAAGGGGTCGCTGCTCGCGAAGATGCCGGGAGACCGCTGGCAGAAATTCGCGAACCTGCGCGCCTATTACGGCTTCATGTGGGGACATCCCGGCAAGAAGCTCCTCTTCATGGGCTGCGAGTTCGGTCAGGAGCGCGAATGGAATCACGATCGCGCGCTCGATTGGCAGCATCTCGATGATCAGCATCACCGCGGCGTGCAGA
>DASQLK010000160.1:0-5695 GCA_035630055.1 Methyloceanibacter sp.
CTGCGCTCGGCGATCGTGACGAGTTGCAGACGCTGATCGGCCAGACCGCGACGCTCTCGACCGTCCTCACCGGCGTTGGCGCGCTGGCGCTCACGCTCCTCGCGCCCTTCCTCCTCTTTCTGTTCGGCGAGTTTTACGTCGATGCCGCGCCGCTCGTGGCGCTTCTCGCTGCCGGCATCGTTTTGTCCTGCGCGTTCGGCCCCGGCGAGAATGTCCTCAATATGCTTGGGCAGGAGCGGATCTGCTCCGTCGGGTTCCTTTGTGCCCTTGTCGTCAACGTGGCGCTCAACTTCGCGCTCATCCCGGCCTTCGGCCTCGCCGGTGCTGCCATCGCCACGTTGACCGCGCTCGCCTTCCGCGGCGTGCTTCTCGCCTATTTCGCCAAATCCCGCCTCGGTCTGGTGCTGCCCGCCTTTGTTTCGCTGGCGGGGGCTGCGGTGGTGCCGCGGAGGGCCACATGAAAACCGTGCCGCTCTCAGCACCGCTGCACGTCGAGCATGTGGATGCGCGCGGACTGGCGCGCCTCGATGCGGCGCAGTGGGACGATCTTTCCGCCCATGCTCTGGTCGAGAATCCGTTTTACTCGCGCAATGTCATGTTGGCGGCGCTGCGCACCATCGACAGTGAAACGCCGTTGGAGGCTTTGCTCGTTCGCGGTCACAACCGCGAGCTCCTGGGCCTTTTTCCGTACCGCGTGCGGCTCCTTCCCTTCGTGACGGCGGATGCCGCCGGTAATGTCTATCAGCCGAGCTGTACGCCCCTGATCCGGCGCGAGCGGGCGCCTGAAGTCGTGGCCGCGTGGCTCGATGCGATGCAAACCCGGCGTGACGTGCCGCTTCTTTGGCATCTGCGCCACATGGACCTTGGTTCGGAATTGATCGCGCTCCTCGACGACGCGCTGGCGCAGCGCGGGCTGTGTCGCATCGCCGTCAACGCCTATCAGCGCCCGCGCCTTACGCGGCTTGAAGGGGGCGTCGCCAAGCATATCGAGAGTGTCCTCCCGAAGCGCCGGCTCAAGGACATCGAACGGAATATTCGCCGCCTCGAGCAACTCGGCGGTCTCGCTTTCGATCGTGCGCGCGACCCAGCCGTGATCGCCGCGCGGCTTGAGCAGTTTCTCGAGCTTGAGAATTCGGGTTGGAAGGGCGCCACCGGAACCGCTTTTCTCGCCAATCAGGCGGACGCCGCCTTCGCCCGCGGCGCCTTCGGACCGCGCGAGGAAGGCGGCAACATCGTTACCATCGATTCCCTACTTCTCGACGGCAGGCCCATCGCCATCAGCCTCAACCTGCAGGTGCGCGACACGGCCTTCACCCCGAAATGCGCCTATGACGAGGACTATCGGCGTTACTGTCCCGGCCTCGTGCTCGAATACCTTGTCATCAAGGCCTTCTACGCGGACGAGGCGGCGATGGAGATGGATGCGGCCACCACTCGCGAGGGCCACGTGATCTCCGGCCTTTGGAACGGCTCCAAGGACATGGCCACGCTCGTTATTGGCCCTGATGACTGGCGTCCGCGCTTTACTGCTTATTTTGTCGAGCTCGCCCACGCCACGCGCGAGTTAGGTAAAGCAGTCTTCGCGACGACCCCAACGTCGGGCAGCCGCAAGCCTGTCCCGGCTCCGGCGTTCGCAAGATGGCTCCTGCCCATTCCTTGGGCCATCGGCATTGCCGCCATTGGTCTCGAATAGGTAAAACATGGTCGCGTCCGTTCTTGCTCCCACCGCGTCTTCCGCCTATTTTCCCTCTGACCGGCGCTGACCGCGCCGCGCGACACGAGGTTGGACATGGGCCGCAAGGCTGAGCAGATCGACGTGACCACCGGTGCTTCGGCACTGGCCGTCTCTGCGTGCCTGGTTAAAAGCCGCCTCCTCCTTAGCTGCCCCTGAGCTCCGGCGGTCCAGGCCTCGGCCGGGGACGGGCGTTCAGGGGATCGATAACCAAATCACAGCAAAATCAGCAGTTGCGCCAATCGTGCTAAGATTGGCCCCGAGAAGCTAAGGACGCGAGAGATGGATTTCGATCAGACCAGCGGCGCGCAGAGCCACGGCGACAAGGATCGCGTGGTCATCTTCGACACCACGTTGCGCGACGGGGAGCAATGCCCCGGCGCGACCATGACCTTCTCCGAAAAGCTTGAGGTCGCGGACCTCCTCGACGAAATGGGCGTCGATATCATCGAAGCTGGCTTCCCGATCGCCAGCCAGGGCGATTTCGAGAGCGTGCAGGAGATTGCCCGCCGTGCCCAGAACGCGGTCATTTGCGGGCTCGCCCGTGCCCAGATGCCGGATATCGACCGCTGCGCGGAGGCCATCAAGCCCGCCAAGCGCGGCCGCATCCATACCTTCATCGGCACGTCTCCGCTCCATCGCCAGTACCAGATGGGCATCGACCAGGCCGAGGTGATTTCCCGCATCCAAGCCTCAGTGACGCGGGCGCGCGGCTACACCGACGATGTGGAGTGGTCCGCCATGGACGCCACCCGCACGGAGCCTGATTTTCTCTGCCAATGCATCGAGACGGCGATCAAGGCCGGCGCCACCACCATCAACATCCCTGACACCGTGGGCTATGCCACGCCCGACGAGTTCGCGGGCCTCATCCGTATGATTCTGGAGCGGGTGCCGGGGGCAGACACCGTCGTCTTCTCAACCCACTGCCACAACGATCTCGGTTTGGCGGTCGCCAACTCCTTGTCCGGCGTCATTTCCGGGGCCCGTCAGATCGAGTGCGCCATCAACGGCCTTGGCGAACGCGCGGGCAATGCGGCGCTGGAAGAAATCGTCATGGCGATCAAGACGCGCTCGGACGTCATGCCGTTCTGGACCGGCATCGACACGACCATGCTAACCCGCGCCTCAAAGCTGATCTCCCGCGTCACCGCCTTTCCGGTGCAGTACAACAAGGCCATCGTCGGCCGGAACGCCTTTGCCCACGAGAGCGGCATTCACCAGGACGGCGTCCTCAAGAACGCGCAGACCTTCGAGATCATGACGCCGGAGAGCGTCGGCCTGAAGGAATCTTCCCTCGTCATGGGGAAGCATTCGGGCCGTCACGCCTTCCGCGAGAAGCTGAAGGAGCTGGGCTACGAGCTTGGCGCCAATGCCTTGGAGGATGCCTTCGTGAGCTTCAAGGCGCTCGCCGATCGCAAGAAGCACGTCTACGACGAGGATATCGAGGCTATTGTCGATCAGGAGATCGCGAGCGCCCACGACCGCATCAAGGTGGTGGCCCTGACGGTCATCGCCGGCACCGGCGGGCCGCAAAAGGCGACTTTGACCCTGGACATCGAGGGCAAGCAGCAGACCCACGAGGCGACCGGAGACGGTCCGGTCGACGCGACATTCCGCGCGATTAAGGCCCTTGTCCCCCACGAGGCCCGGCTCCCCCTCTACCAGGTGAGCGCCGTGACGGAAGGAACCGACGCCCAGGCCGAGGTCACCGTGCGCTTGGAAGCCGATGGCAAGACCGTGACGGGCAGGGGCTCCGATACTGACACCATGGTCGCCTCGGCGCGCGCCTATATCAGCGCTTTGAATAAGCTTCTGGCTCGTGAGGGCCGGCGCAAGCCTGAGACCATGCTCGCGTCCTAATCATACGCACACGGAAGAATTCACCGGGACGCCCGGCCGTTGCGGGCGATCCCGGTGGATTTGCAACCGTCCTCCGTCGTCGTTGCTCCGCTCGAATCTTAAGCGGCGTTGCTAAGAGTCTCGCACGACGTTCTTCTCGCGTGTCGGTGCGCTGGCGCAGCATTGCGCGTCGCTCGCGCCGAGGCGCCGCGTCAAGCGAAGAGTTTTGCAAAATCGCGTCTGCGATGCATTGCGAGCGACATCGATTTGCCGCAACATGCGTTCACGGCAGACGGTCGACTTTCAGCGCGCGACAGCTGCTCTCCGACCGTTTCAGCATGATTGACGTACCACGGCCCGCTGCGCGCGGGCCACAGCGGGGCGGCGTATGTTCTCGCGTGTCTGGGGCTTTGTCTCTGCGGACATGGCCATCGATCTCGGCACTGCAAACACGCTTGTGTATGTGCCGGGGCGTGGCATCGTTCTCGATGAACCCTCTGTGGTTGCAATGGCCACCCGCGACGGCGTGCGCGAGGTGATCGCGGTCGGCCGCGAGGCCAAGGGCATGGTCGGCCGCACGCCTGGATCCATCGAGGCCGTACAGCCCTTGCGCGAAGGGGTCATCGCCGATTTCGCCGCCGCCGAGGAGATGATCAAGCGCTTCATCCGTCAGGTCTATCCCCGCAATCCCTTCGCCCATCCGCGCATCCTCATTTGCGTTCCCGCAAGCGCCACGCCTGTCGAACGCCGGGCCGTGCATGAGGCCGGAATCGTCGCCGGCGCGCGCCGCGTCTATCTCATCGAGGAGCCCGTTGCCGCCGCGATCGGGGCCGGCCTTCCGGTGACGGAGCCGCGCGGCTCGATGATCGTCGATATCGGTGGCGGCACGACCGACATCGCCGTGCTGTCGTTAGGCGGGATCCTCTACTCCCGCTCCTTCCGCACCGCGGGCCATGCCATGGATGCGGCGATCATCAATTACATCCGCTTCCATCATCGCGTTCTCATTGGCGAAGCGACGGCCGAAGCCTTGAAGAAGGAGGCGGGTTCGGCGATCGCCAAGGTCAACGGCGCCCGGGTGCCGATCCCGATCAAAGGCCGCGACCTGCAGCGCGGCCTGCCAAAGGAGATCATCCTGCAGTCCGAGGACATCGCCGACGCGCTGTCCACGCCCATTCAGCAGATTGTCGATGGCATCCAGCAGGCGCTGTCCGACATACCGCCGGATTGCGCGGCCGATATCGGCGACAGCGGCATCTACCTGACCGGCGGTGGCGCGCTTTTGAGCGGGTTGGATGTGCGCCTGTCCCAGGAAACCGGCGTGAAGTTCAGGATTGCCGAAGACCCGCTGCGCTGCGTCGCGCGCGGAACCGGCATGGCGTTGGAGCGGCTCGATTCGATAGCGGATCTTTTGATCAAGCCATGACGTAACGACAACAAGAGCCGCGAACCAGCGGCTGAGGGGAGGGGCAACGTCCGAAAGGGCTGCGCCTCAGCGATAGGGATGCGCAAGCGAAACTCCGGTCCTAAACCACGCCCGGCGTGGCGCGTGCCCGTCGAACTTCTCACGTTTGCGCTCTACTTTCTCTGTGGCGTCCTCCTCATTCTGAGCCGCATCGGCCATGGCGCCATTGCCGAGGCGCGCGCGGAGCTTGGCGACTTGTCGTCTCCGCTTCTCGAATTGGCGGCCAAGCCGGCCGTCGAAGTTCGCAGCGTCGTCGCGCGCGTTCATACCTATGCGACCATGTTCTCCGAGATTGATCGCCTAAATGCCGAGAATGCGCGCCTGCGCGAATGGGAGTGGCGCGCCAGATCGCTCGAGAGCAAGGTCGAGCATCTGCGCAAGCTGCTCGCGGCCGTTGACGAGCCCGCGCTGCGCTTTGCCACCGGCAACGTGATCGCCGATGCGCGCGGCCCCTTCGTCCGTAGCGCCCTGATCAATCTCGGTCGCGCGGACGGCCTGCGGGCGGGCTATGCGGTCATCAACGGCGACGGCTTCGTCGGCCGAATCGTCGACACGAACTAGTCCGTCACGCGTGTTCTCCTTCTCAACGATCTCAACAGCCGCATTCCGGTCCTTGTCGGGCCGGCAGCAGTGCGCGCCATCGTGTCCGGCGACAA
>DASQLK010000161.1:0-3955 GCA_035630055.1 Methyloceanibacter sp.
GTCCTCGCGGTGACATCCGTCTGATACCAAACCTTAACCCCATGAGCCATGGGCGAGGCGGCGGACTTGGCGGGCCTGACAACCTTCGGTATGGTAGCGCCATGGAGAACAGTCCTGAAGACCTCTCATTCAAGCAGGATGAGCTGCCTGCCGACCGATCGCTCGTCATCGTTGACGACGACAAGGCGTTCCTGCAGCGGCTCGGCCGCGCGATGGAGCTGCGCGGGTTCGAAGTGCGCATGGGCCATTCGGTCGCCGAGGGCCTCGACCTGATCCGCCAGAAGCCGCCGGCCTTCGCCGTCGTCGACATGCGGCTCGAGGACGGCAACGGTATCGATGTCATCGCGGCGCTGAAGGATGTACGGCCGGAGTCGCGCGCAATCGTGCTCACGGGCTACGGCAATATCGCGACCGCCGTCACCGCGGTGAAGATCGGCGCCGCCGATTATTTAGCGAAGCCGGCCGATGCCGACGACGTCTATCACGCGCTCCTCGCCACCACGAACACGAAGGCGCCGCCGCCGGAAAACCCCATGTCGGCGGATCGCGTGCGTTGGGAGCACATCCAGCGGGTCTACGAGCTTTGCAATCGTAACGTCTCGGAAACCGCGCGGCGGCTCAACATGCATCGCCGCACGCTGCAGCGCATCCTCGCCAAGCGCGCGCCCAAATAGAGCCTAGAAGCCGCAGCCAGGGTCGAGCCGCATTTGCAGCCTGAGGGCCGCGGCGCGGGCGAAGCAGAGCAGCATTGCTTTGCGCCGATGCGCGGGCAGCCGCGCGTCCTCGGGCTCCCGTACCAGCTCACCGCCATAGCGATCCGCAAGAATGAGACCGGCGCCCTCTGGCAGCACATGCGCCGGAAAGTCCGGGGCGACGGCGAAATAGAGCCGGTCGCAATGCGGCAGGTAGTCCTGCCATTTGCCGTCGCTCTGAAAGTCGAGCAGGCACGACTTGATCTCCACCATCCAGATATCGCCACCGGGCGAGATGCCGACCACGTCGGCGCGGCGTCCATTGGCGAGCGCGAGCTCCGTCACGACCGCGTGGCCGAGGCTGCGCAGATAGCGGCAGACGCCGCGCTGCAGCTCCGCAGCCACGGGCGATTGCCGACCGTCGAAGGGCAGCAGCGGATCGTCGTCGATGGGCGCGCTGGCGCGCGCCGCGGTGTTGAAAGCCATCGCATGAACCTCACGGGATTGTGCAATGCTTAACCATTTCGGCACGCGGAACAAGCTGGTAAATCTCACGTTGAACGTTGTTGCCGATGCTCGCGCGCGGAACGGCCAATTCAATTCCAGGAGACTGTCATGAGCTTGGGGACCGCGGCCCGCACGGGCCACGAAGATTTGTCATTCCCCCTCAAAGAGCGGCTTTTTGCCACGAGGCGCCTCTCCAGCGCGCTTGCTGCGTCCTTGAGCGATGAGGATCAGGTCGTCCAGGCGAATGACGACGCGAGCCCCACCAAATGGCATCTCGGCCATACGACATGGTTCTTCGAGGCCTTCGTTCTTCGGCAGTTTCTGGACGGCTATCCGCTCTTCGACGAAGCCTTCGAATATTGCTTCAACTCGTATTACGAGAGCGTCGGGCCAAGGCAGCCGCGCGGCCGGCGCGGGCTCCTTACGCGGCCGCCTGCCGACAGAGTGCGCGCCTATCGCGCCCATGTGGACGAGCATCTGGAACAGCTTTGCGCCGACGCGGATGCGTTTGGCCGGGCAGCGGCGCTCATCGAGCTCGGCATCAATCACGAGCAGCAGCACCAGGAACTCCTCCTCACCGACATTCTCAGCCTGTTTGCCTCGCAGCCGCTAAAGCCGGCGTACCGCCAGGCGAGCCCGGGCGTTCTGGTGCGCGATGCGGCGCAGCTCGATTGGGTGTCGTTCAATGGCGGTGTCGTCGAGGCCGGTCACGACGGTAACGGCTTCGCCTACGACAACGAGTCCCCGCGGCACGAAGAGCTGATCCGGCCGTTCAAGCTTGCGAGCCGCCCCGTCACCAATGGCGAATGGATCGAGTTCATCAAGGCCGGCGGCTATACGACGCCGACGCTGTGGCTCGCCGACGGCTGGACAACGGTCAAGGCCGAAGGCTGGACCGGCCCGCTCTATTTCGAGGAGGCCGAAGGCGGCTACATGCAGATGACGCTGCTTGGCTTCCGTCCCGTCGATCTCGCCGCGCCGGTGACGCATATCAGCTATTACGAGGCCGACGCCTTCGCGCGGTTCGCGGGCTGCCGCCTGCCGTCGGAGTTCGAATGGGAAACCGCGGCGACCAACATCCCCCCCGAAGGCCGCACCCTTGGCGCGGATCATCTGCGCCCTCTGCCGGCGGATGCCGGCGGAGGCCTGCGGCAGATGTACGGCGATGTGTGGGAATGGACGGGAAGCGCGTACCTGCCTTATCCCGGATTCAAGACAGCACCTGGTGCAGTCGGCGAATATAACGGCAAGTTCATGTGCAACCAGTTCGTCCTCAAAGGCGCATCCTGCGCCACACCCGACGGTCATGTGCGGGCGACCTACCGCAACTTCTTCTATCCGCAGCAGCGCTGGCAGTTCGCCGGCCTCAGGCTCGCGGCGGACGCGTGATGGCGCTCCGCTCGGAAGAGTCCGGTGTTCACGTCGCAGTTGAAGACCGCGACGCGCGAAGCGACTTCGCCCACGCGGTCTTGAGCGGTCTCGCGCAGAAGCGGAAGTCTATCCCCTGCCGCTTCTTCTATGACGCCGAAGGCTCGGCGCTTTTCGAGGAGATCACCGAGCTTCCCGAATATTATCCCACCCGCACCGAGACCGCGCTGCTGGAGCTCCATGCGGGCGACATTGCTACCCATGCCGGCCCGGGCCGTGTCCTTGTCGAGTTCGGATCCGGCTCGAGCCGCAAGACGCGCCTCCTGCTCGACTCTCTCCAAGATCTTGCCGCCTATGTGCCGATCGACGTGAGCCGGTCGTTTCTTGCGGAAGCGGCAGAGCGCCTGCGCGCAGACCATGAGGGTCTCCCCATTCTTCCTCTCGTCGGTGACTTCATGCGCACCCGCGATCTGCCGCGTCAGGTGCGCGAGCTGCCGAAGCTCGGCTTCTTCTCCGGGTCCACGATCGGCAATCTGAGCCATACCGAGGCCGCCGCCTTCCTCGCCAATGCCAAGCGCCTCCTCGGCAAGGACGGGCTTTTCCTCGTCGCCGTCGATCTGAAAAAGGACCTCGACATTCTGCTGCCGGCCTACGACGACGCGGCGGGTGTGACCGCGTCGTTCAACCTCAATCTGCTGGCGCGCATCAATCGCGAGCTTGAGGGCGATTTCGATCTATCGTGCTTCGCGCATGAGGCGACCTACAACCCGCAGCAAGGCCGCGTCGAGATCCATATCGTCAGCCTCGCCGGCCAAGATGTGTCCGTGCGCGGGCGGCGCTACTCCTTCGCGAAGGGCGAGCGCGTGCATACGGAGAATTCGCATAAATACACGGTCGCAGAGTTTCAGGACCTGGCCCGCGCCGCCGGGTGGGCTGCCAAGGCTGTCTGGACCGACAAGGCCGACCTCTTCAGCCTGCACCTTCTCGCCGCCGACTGACGCACCCGTCATCCTTCATCTCGCGGGCGTCGGAAGGCCGGAACGCATCTCCACCCGCTCATCCCCGCGCAGGCGGGGATCCAGTAATGACCTCTTCTCCCTCTCGCATCAGGATTCCCCCTTTCGCGGGAACGAGCGGATGTGGCACCGCCTCTCTCCATCCGCAGGCGGTGCCAGTCTGGGAAAGACCATCCCATCCGGTCATCCCCGCGAAAGCGGGGATCCAGTAAAGGGTGCTTGTCATAATTGCAGACGGTTACTGGATTCCCGCTTGCGCGGGAATGAGCGGTTGGGGCGGCCTCTTCCCCCCGCGGGAATGGCGCCATGGATGTCTCGAAGGAGACGACGTAGGACCGCTGGGCGCGTTAGCGTCGCAGCGTGCTTGCGCTT
>DASQLK010000162.1:0-5862 GCA_035630055.1 Methyloceanibacter sp.
CCGTGCGAGCATCAGGACGCTAAGCCGCGCGGCCCAGACCGTAAGCGGCGTCGCCTCCAGCGCCTCGTCTGTCTCGGAGATCTTTCCCGCCGCTCGATCCGCCGTGGCCGCCTCCCATCCTGCCGACTTGGCAGGCCTACTTTACCGGAGCGCGCGAGCCAGGTCTAACCTTGCTGAGGCCATTAGCATTCGGAGATCGAAGGTGCAGCAACAGGCCAGTTTCAGTGTGATGGGCATGAAGTCAGTCCGCTTTCCGAGCCTGATCCGGCGCGGAGCATTGGAGCGAAAGCGTCGATGTTCTGCTGCGGATACTCGGTCAGAGCGAGATGCGGTCGTCACATCCTGCCATCATCGGCGCTAACACCTTCGGCCTGAGCCGCGGCATTGCGTCTTGCAGTCCTTATAGATCGCGCATCTGTAGAGCTTGCTGGCCCGGCACTCTGTCCATTGCTGGAAGGCGCAGGAAACTTTGTAGTTTTTGAATGGCACCCCCACGCTCGGCGACGTTGCCGAAGCTTGTCCGGCGGCGAAGCTAAGAGCGGCCGCGCTGCATATGAGTAAGGTTGCCGCCGCCCGGACGCTGATGCGCGGATGGCCGGTGCGAAGGGAGAGCATCCCGGATCGTCTAGGGCGATGGTGGCGACCCATCCCGACTCCTTCAGACCGCTTCGGCGCAAAAATAGCCACACCCGCCATCTTCGTCTTGGCGCTGGGCGAAGTCCGCCTGGGCCGATTCCGAACTTTTGGCGGTTTGTCGGTCAGGCCGGGATGGTCGCGACACCGAATGACCGGCTTGCGCATGGCGCGGATTGCATTTAACCAACCCTTCGCGCTGACGCTGGCTCTAAGGCGGTTGGTGAGGCGCTGGGCCAAATAATCCGGAGGGAAATCATGGCGCGGAGCCGTATTGCACTCGTCGGCGGGGGTCAGATCGGCGGCACGCTTGCCCATCTCGCGGGCATCCGTGAGCTTGGCGAAATCATCATCTTCGACGTGGTCGACGGCATGCCCCAGGGCAAGGCGCTCGACCTGTCGCAGTCCGCGCCGGTCGAGGGCTTCTCCGCCAAGTTCAGGGGCGTCAACGAATACGCCGAGATCAAGGATGCCGATGTGGTCATCGTCACCGCCGGCGTGCCGCGCAAGCCAGGCATGAGCCGCGACGACCTCATCGAGATCAATCTGAAGGTCATGGAGCAGGTCGGCGCCGGCTTGCGCAAATACGCGCCTGAAGCCTTCGTCATCTGCGTCACCAACCCCCTCGACGCCATGGTCTGGGCGCTGCAGAAGACATCCGGCCTGCCGCGCAACAAGGTGGTCGGCATGGCCGGCGTGCTCGATGCGGCCCGCTTCCGCTTCTTCCTGTCCGAAGAGTTCGATGTCTCGCCGGAGGATGTCACCGCGCTCGTCCTCGGCGGTCACGGCGACACCATGGTGCCGCTCGTGCGCTATTCCACCGTCGCCGGCATTCCGCTCACCGATCTCGTGCGCATGCGCTGGATCACGCAGAAGCGTCTCGACGAGATCGTCCAGCGCACCCGCGACGGCGGCGCCGAGATCGTCGGTCTGCTCAAGACAGGTTCCGCCTTCTATGCCCCCGCCGCGGCGGCGCTGGAGATGGCCGAGTCCTATCTCAAGAACAAGAAGCGGGTGCTTCCTTGCGCCGCGTATCTCAACGGCGAGTATGGCGTTAAAGGGCTTTATGCCGGCGTGCCGGTCGTCATCAGCGCCAAGGGCGTGGAGCGCGTCGTCGAGATCGAGCTGACCTCTGCCGAGAAAGAGATGTTCAATCACTCGGTTGAATCCGTGAAGACGCTCGTCGAGCTTTGCCAGAGGATCGCACCGAGCCTCGCCTAGGCGCCCGAAAGCGCTTTCACCGGCCAGCGACACCCCGATGAATATTCACGAGTATCAAGCGAAGGACCTTCTGCGCGCCTATGGCGCCCCGGTCGCCGATGGCCGCATTGCGGAGACGGCCGCGGAAGCCAAGCGCGCCGCTAAGGATCTGCGGACCGATCTTCTCGTCGTGAAGGCGCAGATCCATGCCGGCGGCCGCGGCAAGGGCGGCGGCATCAAGCTCGTGAAGACCGTCGAGGAGTTGCACGCCGAGGCCGACCGCATGCTCGGCAAGCCTCTCGTCACGCCGCAGACCGGGCCGAAGGGCCGCGTCGTCCGCCGCGTCTATATCGTCGAGGACACGACGATCGCCCGCGAGCTCTATCTTTCCTTGCTGGTCGATCGCGACACGGGCCGCGTCGCCTTCATTGCCTCGACGGAAGGCGGCGTGAATATCGAGGAGGTCGCGGCCGAAACGCCGGAGAAGATCCTCGCCATCGACGTTGACCCGGCAATCGGGATGAGCCCGTTCTACGGCCGTGTCATCGCCGCAGCGTTCGGCCTTGAAGGCGATCTTGCCAAGCAATGTGGCAAGCTCGTCGCGTCTCTCTACCGCCTTTTCATGGAGAAGGACGCGAGCCTCATCGAGATCAATCCTTTGGTCGTGACCAAGGAAGGCCGCCTCGTCTGCCTCGATGCCAAGATGTCCTTCGACGACAACGCCCTCTTCCGTCACCCCGACATCGCCGAGCTGCGTGACGTGCATGAGGAAGACCCCGCGGAAGTCGAGGCTTCCGAGCACGACCTTTCCTATGTGAAGCTCGACGGCAATATCGGCTGCATGGTGAACGGCGCCGGCCTCGCCATGTCCACCATGGACATCATCAAGCTTTACGGCGGCGAGCCCGCGAACTTTCTCGATGTCGGCGGCGGCGCAACCAAGGAGCGCGTTACCGAAGCGTTCAAGATCATCCTCTCCGACCCCCATGTCGAAGGCGTGCTGGTCAATATCTTTGGCGGCATCATGCGTTGCGACACCATTGCCGAAGGCGTGATCGCCGCCGCCCGCGAGGTGAAGCTCGCGGTCCCGCTCGTTGTGCGCCTCGAAGGCACCAATGTCGAGCTTGGCAAGAAGCTCCTGCAGGAGTCCGGCCTCGCGATCATTCCCGCCGACGATCTCGACGATGCGGCGAAGAAGATCGTCGCCGCCGTGAAGGACGCCGCCTGATGGCCGTTCTCGTCGACAAGAGCACGCGCGTCATCTGCCAGGGCTTCACCGGCGCGCAAGGCACGTTCCATTCCGAGCAGGCCATCGAGTACGGCACGCGCATGGTCGGCGGCGTCACCCCGGGCAAGGGTGGCACGACCCATCTCGGCCTTCCCGTCTTCGACACGGTGCGCGATGCTGTCGACGAGACCGGCGCCGACGCGAGCGTTGTCTATGTGCCGCCGCCATTCGCCGCCGACGCGATCCTGGAAGCGATCGATGCCGAGGTCCCGCTCGTTGTCTGCATCACCGAGGGCGTGCCCGTCCTCGACATGGTCAAGGTGAAGCGCGCGCTCGAGGGCAGCAAGACGCGGCTCATCGGACCGAACTGCCCGGGCATCATCACGCCAGACCAGTGCAAGATCGGCATCATGCCCGGACACATCCACAAGCCCGGCATTGTCGGCATCGTTTCCCGCTCCGGCACGCTGACCTATGAGGCCGTCGCGCAGACAACCGCTGCGGGCCTCGGCCAGTCCACCTGCATCGGCATCGGCGGCGACCCCGTCAACGGGACCAATTTCATCGATTGCCTCGAACTGTTTCTCGGCGACGACGCCACCGAGGCCATCATCATGATCGGTGAGATCGGCGGCAGCGCCGAGGAAGAGGCCGCCGCCTACCTCGCCAGTTCCAAGACGAAAAAGCCCGTGGTCGGCTTCATCGCCGGCTCGACCGCGCCGCCGGGGCGCCGCATGGGCCATGCCGGTGCCGTCATTTCAGGCGGTAAAGGCGACGCTAAGTCTAAAATTGAGGCAATGCGGGCCGCCGGAATCGTGGTCACTGAATCGCCAGCAACCCTTGGAACGACCCTTGCACGGGTACTACATCAAGGCTGAGCACCGGCGCCTAACGCTTGCCCCTTTTACCCGTCACGCCGGAGTGCTCAACGACCGGCAGGATTTGATTCGATGACACGGCATGAGCTGAACGACGTGTTCCTCCGCACGTCGTTTTTGCATGGCGCGAACGCCACCTATCTCACCGAGCTTTACGCCCGTTATCAGCAAGACCCGGGCTCGGTCGATCCGGAGCTTGCCGCGTTCTTCGCTGGCCTCCATGACGACAAGGATGCGGTTCTCGCCGAGGCGCGCGGCCCCTCCTGGGCCCGTGACGGCGCCGCTGCACCACGGACGCAGCGCACCTCTGGCGCGGTCGCGACCCTCACCGAGACCGAAGCGCTCGATGCCGCGCGCGACACCCTCAATGCGCGCATGCTGATCCGCGCCTACCGCACGCGCGGCCATCTCGTCGCCAATCTCGATCCCTTGCAGCTCACGAGCCGCCGCGAGCATCCGGAGCTTAAGCCCAAAACCTACGGCTTCGCGAAGAGCGACTATGACCGTCCCATTTTCATCGGCGGGACGTTCGGCCTCGAATTTGCGACGCTGCGGCATATCCTCGATATCCTGAAGCGGACCTATTGCGGCACCATCGGCGCGGAGTACATGCACATCTCCGATCCGCCGCAGCGCGCGTGGATTCAGGATCGTATCGAAGGCCGCGAGGTGAGCTTCACGCCCGAAGGAAAGAAGGCCATCCTCAAGAAGTTGATGGAGGCCGAGATCTTCGAGCGCTTCATCGACGTGAAATATACCGGCACCAAGCGCTTCGGCCTCGACGGCGCCGAGTCGACGGTCCCTGCGCTCGAGCAGTTCATCAAGCGCGGCGGGCAGCTCGGCGTCCAAAGCATCGTCATCGGCATGCCGCATCGCGGCCGCCTCAACGTCCTCGCCAATGTCATGGCGAAGCCGTATCGCGCCATCTTCAATGAGTTCAAGGGCGGCAGCGCGCATCCCGACGACGTCGAAGGCTCCGGCGACGTCAAATATCATCTCGGCGCGTCGTCCGATCGCGAGTTCGACGGCAACCGCGTCCACCTCTCTCTCACCGCCAATCCATCGCATCTCGAAAGCGTCGATCCCGTGGTGCTCGGCAAGGTGCGCGCGAAGCAGGATCAGCGCGAGGACAAGGAGCGCCGCAAGGTGCTGCCGCTCCTTCTGCATGGCGACGCCGCTTTCGCCGGCCAGGGTGTCGTCGCGGAGTGTTTCGGGCTCTCCGGTCTGCGCGGCCACCGCACCGGCGGCTCCCTGCATTTCATCGTCAACAATCAGATCGGCTTCACCACCGCCCCGCGTTTCGCGCGCTCATCGCCCTATCCGTCCGACGTCGCCAAGATGATCGACGCGCCGATCCTGCATGTGAACGGCGACGATCCCGAAGCGGTGGTCCACGTCGCCAAGATCGCGGTCGAGTTCCGCCAGCAGTTCGGCAAGCCCGTCGTCATCGACATGTTCTGCTATCGCCGCTACGGCCACAACGAGGCCGACGAGCCGGCCTTCACCCAGCCGTTGATGTATGCCCGCATCAAGGAGCACCCGACCGTCGTCGAGGTCTATGCGCGCAAGCTCATCGACGAAGGCCTCCTCACCCGCGACGATGTCGACGCCATGAAGGCGGAGTTCCGCGCCTATCTCGAGGAGGAGTTCGGCGCGAGCGACACCTACCGGCCGAACCGCGCCGACTGGCTCGACGGCAAATGGTCGGGCATCGGCTTTGCCGACGAGGGCGATCGCCGCGGCATGACCGCCGTGGATGTCGATGTGCTGAAGGAGGTGGGGAAGAAGATCACCACCATCCCGAAGAGCTTCCATCCCCACAAGACCGTGGTGCGCATTCTCGCCAACCGCCGCAAGATGATCGACGACGGCGAGGGCATCGACTGGTCCACGGCAGAGGCGCTCGCCTACGGCACCCTTCTC
>DASQLK010000163.1:0-2502 GCA_035630055.1 Methyloceanibacter sp.
AGCTGAGCGTCATGGAGACCGAGATCGGCATCCGCGGCAATCAGCTCGATGCTTGGCGCGACTTCACCGACGCCCTGCTCGCCATCATGACGCCGCCCTCGCGCCCGCAGATGGGTTCAGGTGAGCGCCAAGCCTTCAGCACGGCCGAGCGGATGGCCGACAATGCCATCGCCCGCGCCGAAAAAGCGCAGAAGCTGAAAGCCTCGATCGCAACGCTGCGCACGACCTTGACGCCGGAGCAGTTGCAGAAGGTCGTGGACATGCAGGCCAAGATGTCTGGGCGCGGTCATCATGGTCCGCGCGGCGGATACGGCAAAGGTGGTCCGGATCGCCCCGGCATGCAGAAGCCTAGCGAGACCGCTCCGTCCACGCCGGCGCCTGAGTCGGAGACGGACGAGACGCAGGCCGAGTAAACGCAAACTGCAGGTCGCCTAAAGCAAAAGGGGGCGCCCTTGAGCGTCCCCTTTTTTCTTTCTACCGCGCGCGAAACGCTCAGCCGGCGCCGACGCGGCGCAGATGCTCCTCGATGCTGTCATTGATCATGCTTGCCACTTTCAGCGCCTGCGATCCGGCGCGGCCGTCGACGGTCGGCTGCCGGCCCGTCGAAATGCAGCCGAGAAATTCCTCGATCTCATTGGCGAGGCTGTTCTCCTTCGGGATCTCGTAGGACTCCGTACCGATCGCGGCCAGGCCATCCACCAAGGGATCGCCACGCAGCAGATAGGCGAAGATCTTCCCCTCGCCGAGATCGCAGACGATATAACTCTGCCGCTGGAAGACGCGCATGCGCCGTTCCGTCTTGTAGCTCACGCGGCTCGCAGTGACATTGGCAACGCATCCGGACTCGAATGTGATGCGCGCATTGGCCATGTCGATTTTCTTGCCCAGAATGGCCGTGCCGACGGCATCCACGCTCAGCACAGGCGAGTTGGCGAGGCCGAGGACGATATCGATGTCGTGGATCATCAGATCGAGAACGACATCCACCTCGATGCCGCGCTGCTTCCACGGCGCAATGCGATAGCACTCGAAGTAGAGCGGATGCGTGATGGTCTTTGCCAACGCGCGAAACGAGCTTGAAAACCGCTCGATATGCCCGACCTGCAGCACGATCTTTTTTTCGTCCGCGAGGCGGGTAAGGCGCTCGGCCTCGTCCATCGTCGCTGTGATCGGCTTTTCGATCAGGACGTGCAGGCCGCCGGAGATAAGATCGCTGGCGACCTCGAAATGCTGCGGCGTAGAGGTCGCGACACTGGCGGCCGCGACGCGGCCGATGAGGCTGCGATGGTCTTGCCCTGCCTCGGCGCCGAATTCCGCGGCGACCGCGCCGGCCTTCTCGGCATCGGCATCGATCACGGCGACGAGCTTCGCCCTTGGATTGAGCGCATATTGCTGCGCATGGAAGCGGCCGAAATAGCCTGCGCCCACCACGGCAACGGGGATTTGCGCTTGCTCGGACAAGGCGCTCTCCACCTACGCTGCGACGACGGTACGGGCGATGAAGTCGATGGCATCGGGAGCAAGATAGGGATGCATGGGAAGGCTGACGACCCGCTGCGACAGCCACTCTGCGTTCGGAAGCCCGCCGGCCGGAACCGGATAATCGCGATAGGCGCCCTGCACGTGCAATGGCGCGGTGTAATGGATCGCCGTATGGATGTTCGCGGCGCGGCAGGCGCTGACGATGGCGTCGCGCTTCTCCGACACGATCGTGTATTGCGCCCAAGCCGACTGTGACCCCGGTGCAATCCGCGGCGTAACCACGGCGTCGCCGAGAGCATCCGCGTAGGCCTGCGCAACCGCGTTCCGCATCTCGATCTCCTCGGCGAGGAGGGTCAATTTTTGCAAAAGGATGGCCGCCTGGAAACTGTCGAGCCGGCTGTTGCGGCCCACATGGCTGAACCCGTGCTCGTCCTTGCCGTGGCCGCGCAGCACGCGCAAGAGCTCCGCCTTCGCATCGTCGAACGCGAAGATCGCGCCGCCGTCGCCATAGCCGCCAAGAGGCTTCGAAGGATAGAAGCTCGTCGCGGTATAGGGCGCGAGCGAACCTACCTTCTTGCCGCCCCGGCTTGCGCCAAAGCTCTGCGCCGCGTCCGCGATGACGAGGAGGCTATGCGCCTCGGCGATCGCACCGACCGCAGCGTAATCGACCGGCTGGCCGAACAGATCGACCGTGATGACAGCCTTTGGCTTCAAGCCCTTCGCCTTCGCCACCGCGATGGCGTCCTCGAGGCTCGCCGGGCCGAGATTGAAGCTTTCGCGGTCGACGTCGAGGAAGACCGGCGTCGCGCCCGTCAGCGCCACGACTTCCGCCGTTGCTACGAAGGTGAAGGTCGGCACGAACACGGCATCGCCGCGGCCGATGCCTTCCGCCATGAGAATGAGCTCCAGCGCGTCGGTGCCGTTGGCGCAGGTGACGCAATGCTTGGCGCCGGAGAACGCTTCCAGCTTTCGCTCCAGGGCCGTGACCTCAGGGCCGAGAATAAACTGGCCGTGATCGAG
>DASQLK010000164.1:0-4857 GCA_035630055.1 Methyloceanibacter sp.
GCGATCCAGTCGTGTTCCAGGTAGCGCCATTCGCCCTTGAGAACGAAGCCGTGGACCGGCAGGGGGTGGCGGTGGCGCGACAGGACGCCCGACCGCCGCACCCGCAGGAGGTTCATCCAATAGCCGCGCGAGACACACATCAGGAGCGGGCGGAACCAGACATTGTCTTCGACCGGAACCCAGATCCGCTCGTCGGTGGGAATAGCGTTCGGGACGACGAGCTCGGGAGGGGATTCCTTCGGCTGCGGATGCCGGTAGGGCAACCATCTGTCATCGGGAGCGGTGGGCGGGACAGAGCTCGATTCGGGCATGGTCATCTCTCAGGGCTCGGGGTCAGATCGTGAGATAGCCGCCATCGACCGCTAGGATGGCGCCGGTGACGAAGCGGGCTGCGGGCGAAGCAAGGAACAGGATTGCGCCGGCGACCTCCTCCGGCGTGCCCCAACGCGCCATGGGAGTGCGGGCGAGGATCGGCGCGCTTCGCGCGGCATCGTCTTGGAGGGCCTGCGTCAGCGGCGTGGTGATCCAGCCCGGGGCGACGGCGTTGACCCGCACGCCGTCGGCGGCCCAAGCGGCGGCGAGGCTCTTCGTGAGCTGACCGATGCCGCCCTTCGAAGCGCTGTAGGCGGGGACGCGTGGACCGCCGAAGAAGGTGAGCATGGAGGCGAGATTGACAACGCAGCCGCCCGAGCGCGCCAGCTTCGCCCGGGCGGTTGCGCAGACCCGCATGGTTCCGGTGAGGTTGATGTCGATGACGTCGGCGAAGACCTCTATGTCGTGCTCGGCGTCGCGCCGGATCACGCCGGCCGCGTTGACGACAATGTCGAGCTCGGGAAGGCTCCCGATGAGGCTCTCGCAGGCGGCTCCGTCCCGCACATCGAGACGCTCGAACGCAATAGAAGCATTCGCGCCGTTGCTCCTCGCGCGCTCGCATTCCGCATCGGTCGCACCGGTGGCGGTGACGGTCGCGCCAAGCGTGCGGAAGGCGAGCGCCGCGCCGAGCCCGATACCGCTCGTGCCACCGGTGACAAGGACCGCCTTTCCGGCGAACAGCCCCGGCGCGAAGGTGTCAATCAGACCGGTCATGATCGCTGCCTCGTCTGCGACCCGCTGCCGACTCGCCATCGCTCGTGAAGCACGGATGCGTGCTCCGGTGCCGCCTCTTATCATGGACGGCCACGGTTGCTACCTTAGGCAGCAGCCACGTTAGGTTTTTGCGCTAGGCTTTTTGTCCGGCAGCGTCTGATCAGCGCCGGCACGGATCACGGCGCACCTCGCGCGATATCGACGGCCTGACTCGACACGCCATGTTAGAAGCGGCCACCGCTTATTGTCATGACGGCTTGACACGATCTTCAACTGGCTCGAACATTCCTCGGACGGATCCAACGGCTTTTGAGGCGCTTTCCGGAATGATCGCGGGCACCAAGTATGAGATCAGAACGCGGTTCATGATCGAGTAACACGTAAGCTCGCGTCACTTCGTCAGCACCGCATCCGGAAGAATCATGCGGCATGTCCCTGGACGCGATGAATCGCCTGCAGCCGGCAACCCAACGACCGGGCCCGGCCGAAGAGCGAGCGGATGAGAGCCGCCACGTTCTCGCCGGCCTGATCGGCACCGGCATTCAGGCGTCCCGGACGCCCCGTCTCCATGAGCGCGAAGGCTCGGCCCAGGGGCTCCGCTACATCTACAAGTTGATCGATCTGCAGGCTCTCCGGCTCTCCGTCGAGGCGCTCCCGGAGCTTCTCATTGCCGCCGGCCGCTTCGGTTTCGCCGGGCTCAACATCACGCACCCTTGCAAGCAAGCTGTCATTGGGCTGCTCGACGAATTGTCGGATGACGCTCGTGCTCTCGGGGCTGTCAACACGGTCGTGTTCGATCAGGGGCTGGCTGTTGGTCATAACACCGACTGGTCAGGGTTCGCGGAAAGCTTCCGTCGCGAACTGCACGACGCCGAGCGCGACGTCGTCGTTCAGTTTGGCGCCGGGGGGGCGGGCGCGGCGGTCGCACATGCCCTCTTGACGCTCGGCACAACCGAGCTTGCGATCATCGATACGGATATTGCCCGAGCGAGCCAGCTTGCCGGGGAGCTTTGCGGACGCTTCGGTGAAGGCCGTGCGCGGGCGGCTTCAGACGTGAAGAAGGAGCTGGCGCGAGCGGACGGCGTCGTCAATACGACCCCTCTCGGCATGGCCAAATACCCCGGCATGGCCTTTCCGGCGGAGTTGCTCCGCCCGGAGATGTGGGTTGCCGAGATCGTGTATTTTCCGCTCGAGACCGAGCTCTTGCGCGAAGCGCGGGCACGGGGCTGTCGGACCATGTCGGGTGGCGGTATGGCCGTGTTCCAGGCCGTCGGAGCCTTTCGGCTTTTCACTGGCATCGAGCCCGACGCCGATCGCATGGCAAGGCATTTTGCGACGATGTAACGCTGAATGAAGACCAATCGCGCCCGAACGACGCAACAATGAAGGGCGCTGAGGAGGAGAACGGCATGGCCAGGCTCGTCGACGCTTATTTCTGGCTGCTCAAGATCACCATTGCCTTGTTCCTCGCGATCATGGTCGTTCTGGTCTTCGGCAATGTTGTGCTGCGCTACGCCTTCAACTCCGGCATCACCGTCTCGGAAGAGATCTCGCGCTGGCTCTTTGTCTGGCTGACTTTCCTCGGCGCCATCATCGCCATGCGGGAGCACGGCCATCTCGGCGTCGACTCGCTCGTCAAGCGGCTGCCCCCCGCGGGCAAGAAGGCGTGCCTCGTCATCAGCCAGGTCCTGATGCTTTACGTGACCTGGCTGCTGCTGGTCGGCAGCTGGGAGCAAACCCTGATCAACTGGGACGTCACGGCACCCGCATCGGGTCTCTCGACGGGGCTGTTCTACGGCGTCGGCATCGTTTTCGCTGTGTCGAGCGGCCTGATCCTCATCGCCGATCTCGCTCGTGCCCTTACGGGCCGGTTGTCCGAAGCCGATCTGATCATGGTCAAGGAATCCGAGGAGCAGGAGGAGCTCGAGGCACTGCAGCGCGAACTCGCCGAGCGCGACCGACGCGACGCTCCGGCGGTCGCCGCGCCGGTCAAGGGAGCCTGACCGCGATGACCCTCGTCATCTTCACCGGCTCGCTCCTCGGCGCCATGGCGCTGGGAATGCCCATCGCATACGCCCTGCTCATCTGCGGGGTCGCGCTGATGCACTACCTCGATATCTTCGATGCGCAGATCGTGGCGCAGAACGTCATCAACGGCGCCGACTCCTTCCCCCTTCTGGCGGTGCCCTTCTTCATGCTGGCGGGCGAAATCATGAACACGGGCGGGCTGTCCCGCCGTATCGTCGACGTCGCCCTCGCGGCTGTCGGCCACGTCAAGGGGGGCCTCGGCTACGTCGCAATCATCGCGGCTTGCATCCTGTCAGCGCTGTCCGGCTCAGCCGTGGCCGATGCTGCGGCGCTCTCGGCGCTGCTGGTGCCCATGATGGTCGCGGCCGGCCATGACAAGGCGCGGGCGGGCGGCCTCATCGCCGCGTCCGGCGTGATCGGGCCCGTGATCCCGCCGTCGATCGGGTTCGTCATCTTCGGCGTGGTTGGCGGCGTCTCGATCACGAAGCTTTTCTTGGCTGGGCTCGTGCCCGGGATCCTGCTCGCCATCGGCCTCGCCGTGGCGTGGTGGTGGGAGGTGCGCAAGGAGACCATCATCCCGCCGCCGAAGACCTCAGGGCATGCGCTCGGCAAGGCTCTGCGCGAAGGGTTCTGGGCTCTCATGCTGCCCGTCATCATCATCGTCGGGCTGAAGTTCGGGGTTTTCACCCCGACGGAGGCAGCGGTCGTGGCGGCGGTTTATTCTCTCGTCGTCGCAGTGTTCGTCTATCGCGAGCTGAAGTTCAGCGAATTGTTCGCCGTCTTCGTCACGGCCGCCAAGACGACGGCGGTGGTCATGTTCCTCGTCGCCGCCGCTCTTGTCTCGGCCTATCTGATCACCGTCTCGGAGATCGCCACCAGCGTCGTTGATCTGCTCAAGCCCCTAATGGGCAATCAGACGCTTCTGCTGCTCGGGATCATGGCCATCGTGGTGGTCGTCGGCACGGCCATGGACATGACGCCGACGATCCTCATTCTCACCCCCATCCTGATGCCGATCGTCAAGGCCGCCGGCATCGACCCGGTCTATTTCGGCGTGCTGTTCATCGTGAACAACTCGATCGGGCTGATCACGCCGCCCGTCGGCACGGTCCTCAACGTCGTCGCCGGAGTGTCGCGCATCAGCATGGAAGACCTGATCAAAGGCGTGTGGCCGTTCATGCTGGCCGAGCTGGTCGTCCTCTTGCTGATGGTTCTCTTCCCCCAAATCGTCATCTGGCCTGCCCGGCTTCTTGGCGGCTGACCAGGCTGCCCGTCTCGACCGACCAAGGAAGCATAGCACCCAAAGATAAACGTCAGACAAGGAGCCCCCCGATGACCCCGATGACGACCGCTTTCGCCAGGCTCGCGCTCGGCGCGGCCCTCCTGCTGCCGAGCATGGCGCAGGCCGAGATCAAAGACCGCACGCTGCGCTTCGCTTTCCAGAACGCGCAGGAGCACCCGCAAGGGCAAGGTGCCAAGAAGTTCGCCGACATCGTCGAGCAGAAGAGCGGCGGCAAGATCAAGGTGCGCCTGTTTCCGTCAGGGCAGCTGGGCGGCGACCTGCAGACGGTCTCGGCGCTACAGGGAGGCACGATCGACCTCACCGTCCTGAACGCGGGTCTGCTCGTCGGCCAGGTAAAGGAGTTCGGACTGTACGATCTGCCGTTCCTGTTCGAGAGCGGCAAGGAGGCCGATGCGGTCGTTGACGGGCCGTTCGGCCGCAAGCTTGCCGATCTGCTGCCG
>DASQLK010000165.1:0-8439 GCA_035630055.1 Methyloceanibacter sp.
GCGACCCGCGCCTCAACGCGGATCAGTCGCTGGAGTTGGCGTTCATCGTGGCCGAGCGCCTGAAGCGCGACCTGGAGGCGCGGCCGCAGCCCGAGATCTCCATCGCTGCCGGCGAGTAGTCTCCTTTAGGCAGGACGAAAAAAGGGCGCGGCCGAAGCCAGCGCCCTTCCGAACGAACGATTGAATCGACGAAAAGATCGGCGATGACCTAAGGGCAGACCATCCGCCAGCGGCCGAAGACACCCTGGCGCCAGAAGCAAGACGGTCGGACCGGCGGGCCCCAAGCGAGGGCATAGGCTGGCTCATCCACGTCATACGTTACCCAAACGCAGCGATTGTCGCTGCAAAGCCACTCGGCGCTCGCCGGCTGGCTCATGAACAGGAGCGCGGCCGCCAGGGCCGAACCCGCCAATATCGTTCTGATCACGCTTTAGCCCTCCCATATAGGACGTTGATTTTCGATCTAACCCCGGCCGTGAGTTTGAGTCCATCGCTTCCTGCGTGCCGCGCTGGACAGTTTCCCGCCCCAAGCTAAGTTCTCAGCCATGGCCGCCAGAATCACGGATACCTTCAAACTCGCGCTCGCGCAGCTCAATCCTGTCGTCGGCGATATCGACGGCAATCTGCGAATGGCGCGCGCGGCCCGTGCGGAGGCGGCGGCGGCAAGTGCCGATGTCGTTGTTTTTACGGAGCTTTATCTGACCGGCTATCCCATCGAGGATCTGGTCCTGAAGCCCGCCCTCCAGGCGGCGGCGAAAGCGGCGGCAACCTCCTTCGCCATGGATACGGGGGATGGCGGACCTGCCATCCTCGTCGGCTTGCCCTGGGCCGATGGGGCCCTCGTCTACAACGCTGTGGCCTTGCTCGACGACGGCCGCATCCAGGCCGTGCGCTTCAAGAACAACCTGCCGAATTATGGCGTCTTCGACGAGAAGCGCGTGTTCGCGACCGGGCCATTGCCGGAGCCGATCGAGGTGCGCGGCGTGAAGATGGGTGTCCCCGTCTGCGAGGACATCTGGAGCGAGGAAGTCTGCGCCGCGCTGAAGGACAACGGCGCGGAGCTTCTGATCGTGCCGAACGGTTCGCCCTATTGGATGGAGAAGCAGCCGCTTCGCTATGACGTCGCGGCGGCGCGCGTGGCCGAGACAGGATTGCCTCTTGCTTATGTGAATCAGGTCGGCGGCCAGGACGAGCTTGTGTTCGATGGCGCCTCCTTCGTGCTCAATGACGATGGCGCACTCGCGATGCAGATGCCGGCTTGGCAAGAGGCGGTCGACATTTCGGTATGGCGGCGGGAAGAGACGCGTTGGCGATGTCTTCCCGGCGAAAAGGCAAAGGTCGAAAGTGGGGATGCCGCCAACTATCTCGCCTGCGTCACGGGCTTGCGGGACTATGTCGAGAAGAACGGCTTTCCCGGCGTCGTGCTCGGACTCTCCGGCGGCGTGGACTCCGCGCTCTGCGCGGCGATGGCGGTCGATGCACTTGGGCCGTCGCGCGTGCACTGCGTGATGCTGCCTTATGCCTACACGAGCGAAGAGAGCTTGCGCGATGCGAAGGCAAGCGCCAAAGGACTTGGCGTCCGCTACGACATCCTCCCTATCGCCCCTGCGGTTGACGGTTTGAGCGCAAGCCTTGCGCCCGTCTTCGCGGAGACGAAAGAGGATGCGACGGAGGAGAACCTCCAGTCGCGCGCGCGCGGCACCATCCTCATGGCGATCTCCAACAAGTTCGGGCCGATCGTGCTCACCACCGGCAATAAGTCCGAGGTCTCGGTCGGCTATGCGACGCTCTATGGCGACATGAACGGCGGGTTCAATCCCATCAAGGATCTCTACAAGACCCAGGTCTACGCCGTGGCGCGCTACCGAAACGGCGAGTGTCCGCGCGGCTGCCTCGGGCCGGAGGGCGAAGTCATCCCGGAGAATATCCTGACCAAGGCGCCGACGGCGGAGCTGAAGCCAGGGCAGCGCGATCAGGACACGCTGCCACCCTACGATGTGCTCGACGATATTCTGAACAGCCTCGTGGAGCGCGAGATGCCGCTCGCGGAGATCGTCGCGCGCGGCCATCCGGCTGAGACGGTCAAGAAGGTCGAGCGCATGCTTTATCTCGCGGAGTATAAGAGGCGGCAGGCCGCGCCCGGTGTGAAGATCACGGCGAAGAATTTCGGCCGCGATCGCCGCTACCCCATCGTCAACAAGTTTCGCGAGACGCTGTGATGACCGCGAGGGTCCGTTTCGCGCCGAGCCCCACGGGACGGCTTCACGCCGGGAATATCCGCACGGCGCTTCTCAACTGGATGTTTGCCCGCAAGATGAGCGGCGATTTCCTCCTCCGCCTCGATGACACCGACAGCGAGCGCTCCACGCAAGCCTTCGCAAAAGGCATCGAAGAGGACCTGTTTTGGCTGGGTCTTGATTGGGCGCAACTGGTGCGGCAGTCGGACCGGATCGATCGGTACGCAGAGGCCGTCAAGCGGCTGAAGGCAAGCGGGCGGCTTTATCCGGCATATGAAACATCGGAGGAGTTGGAGCTTCGCCGCAAGCGTCAGCTCGCGCGAGGCAAGCCGCCAATCTACGATCGCGCCGCCCTCAAGCTCACGGACGAGGAGAGGGAACGCCTGGAAAGCGAAGGCCACAAAGCCCATTGGCGTTTCAAGCTCGAAAGCCGCGACGTCGCGTGGGACGACCTGGTGCGCGGGCGTCAGCACGTGGACGCCGCATCGCTTTCGGACCCCGTGCTCGTGCGCGAGGACGGCACCTATCTCTACACTCTGCCGAGCGTCGTGGATGACATCGACCTCGGCATCACCCATGTCATTCGCGGTGAAGATCACGTCGCCAATACCGCGCCGCAAATTCAGCTCTTCGAGGCGCTCGGCGCCGCGGCTCCGGCCTTTGGCCACCACAATCTCTTGGTGAGCGCCGAGGGTCAGGCGCTCTCCAAGCGCGAGCGCACGCTCTCCATCGAATCGCTGCGGGAGGAGGGGCTGGAGGCGCTCGCGGTCGCCATCTACGCGGCGACCATCGGCACTTCGGATGCCGTCGCGCCGCACGCAAGTCTTGACGATCTCGTAGCGGCTTTCGACTTCAGCAAGCTGTCGCGTTCGCCGGCCCGCTTCGATCCGGCCGAGCTCAGGCTGCTCAACGCGAAACTCCTGCACATGCTGCCCTATGACGCCGTGGCCGAGCGCCTGCGCGAGATGGGCGTGGAAGGCAACACCGACTTTTGGGAGGCGGTGCGTGGCAATCTCAACGTCCTCGCCGACGCAAAACTGTGGTGGCGCGTTGTGTCCGGCCCGCTCGATCCGGTGATCGCCGACAAGGACCTGTGCGAGAAAGCGGCAGGGCTTTTGCCGCCGGAGCCCTGGGACGATGCGACCTGGTCGGCGTGGTCCGCTGCGGTGAAGGACGCGACCGGCGCGAAGGGCAAGGCGCTCTTTCAGCCGTTGCGTCTCGCGCTCACCGGCGAGGATCACGGACCGGAGTTGAAATTGCTGCTGCCGCTCATCGGACGCGCGCGTGCATCCGCGCGGCTCGCAGGCCAGACCGCTTAAGCTCTTGTCGGACTATTGTGGGGCGGGTGGCGGCCGCCGTTTGGCGATGGTCGACTGACCTTTGGGCGACGCAGCCGGCGGCGCCTCGGCGGCGGGCGGGGGTGTCTCCTGAGCCTGTTGCGCAGGCGCCGCCGGCGCTGCCGGTTCGGCGGGCGGTGTCGTGCTCCCGGTGATGTCGAGGTCGAGATCGACCGGGGCTTGCTCCGCTGAAGCCTCGGCGGTGGCCGCAGGGGCCGCGGCCGGCTTTGCAGCAGCGGCGGCCTTGTCCGTTCCCGGTGTCACTTCAGCCTTCTTGTTGGCGTTCTCGATATCGGTCGGATTGTATTCGGCCTGCTTGCAGGAGCAGCCCTTCACATATTCCTTGCGGTATTTCAGCGCGACGGGGAGATCCATGTAGGCCGCCCCATTCAGCGACACCGCCTGCTCGAGCTCCTCGCCGGGGTTGCGATAGACATAGAGTTCCGCCGGCGCGGCGCAGCTCGACTGGCAACGGTTCACGTCGTTGGAGAAATTGTTCGGATAGGTCGAATAGCTGACGGGGAAATAAAAGCCGTCGCAGAGCCGCACGCAGACGGTGCGGTAGGGCGCGTTCGGGATGATCCGCGAGGTCTGATAGCCGGGGGTGGGGCGATTGTCCTCGCCACCGAAAAAGTCGAACAGGCCGCCGCCGCCACGGCGCGGCGCGCTCATGCCGCCGCAACCGGCGCGCGCGAGCGCATCCTGAAGCTCGGCCTGCCGCCGGCGCGTGCTGCCGCCGCGATTGATGGCTTGGCGCTGCTGCTGGAGTTGGCTGAGCTGGCGCCGGGCCTCCTCGACGCGATTGTTCATGCCGAGGCAGCGCGGGCTGCGGACGAGCGCGCGGCCGAAGATGAAGAGGCGCTCATAGCAGCCGGCATCCTCCATCGCGGCCTGGGTACCCTGGAAGATCCGATCCTGCTCCTTGATCTGCTGCTCGATGCGGCCGAGTTCCTCCCGGCCGCCGCCGCCGCCTTGCGCCGCCGCCAGCTCCTGCTGGAGCTGCATGCAGCGCATCTGCTCTTCGCTCACGCCTTGCGCGAACGAGACCGTTCCAGCCGCGAGCATGAAAGCGCCGCACAGGGCGAGCGCGCTCATGCGGCCAAGTGACCGCAGGGCCAGCGGCGCCATGCGCCGATGCTCGCGACCGTTCATGCTCAAGTCCAATCCCCGGGGTGCCTCTGCCCCGCATTATGCGCCGCTAGGCTCCCGGGTCAATGCGGCATCAATAAGATGGATTTCTTGACGTTCCCCCGGTTTACCGCCATAAATCCGCGCATTATGCAAGAACAACCGATCCTTATCGTTTTCGGCTGCATTATTCCCGGCTAGCAACAAAGCTCGCGCGGGTCGTTCCCCTTTTTACCATATCCAAAGTCTAGAACGTCCGCCGGGCCTATAAGCCAAAGGGCTTGGTCAGTGGCGCTTACGCTTTACAACACGCTCAGTCGCAAGAAAGAGCCGTTCAAGCCGTTGGATGCTTCCAACGTGCGCATGTATGTCTGCGGCCCGACGGTCTACGACTACGCGCATATTGGGAATGCGCGGCCTGTCATCGTCTTCGACTTGCTGTTCCGCCTGCTGCGGCACCGCTATGGCGCCGATCATGTCACCTATGTCCGCAACATCACCGACGTGGACGACAAGATCAACGCGCGGGCGGCACAAGACTTTCCGGATCTGCCGCTGAACGAAGCCATCCGGAAAGTCACGGAGAAGACCGAGCAGCAGTTTCATAAGGATGTCGCCGCGCTCGGCTGCCTGCCGCCAACCGTCGAGCCGCGCGCGACCCAGCATATTGCCGAGATGACGGCGATGATCGGTGCGCTGGTAGAGAAGGGCTGCGCCTATGTCGCCGAGGACCACGTCCTCTTCCACGTCGCGGCAATGTCTGACTACGGGAAGCTGTCGGGGCGTTCGCTCGACGAGATGATCGCGGGCGCGCGCGTTGAAGTGGCGCCCTTCAAGCGCGATGCGATGGATTTTGTGCTGTGGAAGCCGTCAAAGCCGGGCGAGCCGTCGTGGCCGTCACCGGCCGGGATCGAAGCGCCGGGGCGGCCGGGATGGCATATCGAATGCTCCGCGATGGCGTGGAAGCATCTCGGCGAGACGTTCGACATTCATGGCGGGGGCATCGATCTCGTTTTCCCGCACCATGAGAACGAGATCGCGCAATCGCGCTGCGCGCACGGAACGCCTGTCATGGCCAATTATTGGCTGCATAACGGATTCCTTCAGGTGGAAGGGGAGAAGATGGCGAAGAGCCTCGGCAACTTCGTCACCATCCATGAGCTGCTCACGGGCTGGCACGGCTATGCATGGCCGGGCGAGGCGCTGCGCTTCAATATGCTGCGCGCGCATTATCGGCAGCCGCTCGACTGGACCCATGTTGGACTCAACGAAGCGCATAAGACGCTTTGGGAGTGGTACGGCGATCTCGAAGGCAAGGAGGACGTAGGCGGCGTGCCCGGGGATGTTCTGGATGCGGTTTGCGACGATCTGAATACGCCCAAAGCCATCGCTGCGCTGCACAAGCTGCATAGCTCCGGCAAGTGGGCCGGCCTGCGCGCTGCGCTCAATCTCCTCGGCTTCTCCGGGCAGCGCGCCAAGATCGGTCGTCATGCGATGGCTAAAAGCAAGGCGCGCGGGAGTTCACCGGCGAAAGCCGCAGAGGACTCACGTTCTGATCGCTCGCCGGTGAAGGTCGAAGCGTTGATTGCCGCACGCAACGAAGCGCGTCACGCGAAGAACTTCGCCGAGGCCGACCGAATCCGCGATGAGCTGGAAGCGATGGGCATCGTTTTGAAGGATAGCGCCGAAGGCACGACCTGGGAGCATGCGCGATGAACGCCCAGGCCTATCCAGCGCTTGCGGTCCGGCCGATGCTGCCGCAGGATGCGCCGATGCTTGCCGACATATTCCGGCGGAGCATCCTGGATCTGACCGGCGAGGACTATACCGGCTCACAGCAAGAGGCTTGGGCCGCAGCGGTCGATGACGAGGCAGTTTTTGCGCAACGGTTGGCGCGCGAGCTCACCATCATTGCGACGCTCGGAGGATCGCCGGTCGGTTTCGCGTCGCTCGAAGACAACGACAAGATCGGACTCCTTTACGTGCACCCGGCCGCGGCAAGGCAGGGAGTTGGAACGCTGCTTTCCGACGCGCTCGAGAAAATTGCCGGCGCGAAGGGCGTGGAGACGCTCGGCGTAGAGGCCAGCGACACGGCTTCCGGATTTTTTGCAAAGCGTGGCTACGTCCCGCAGCAGCGCAACAGCGTGAAGTGCGGTGATGAATGGCTTGCCAACACGACCATGCACAAAGTGCTCGCGAAGCCCGATCGGGAGGCGTCATGAGTGGCTTCTTCAAGGACGTGCCTTTCAAGGGCTCGCGCAAGGTCTATATGGCGATCAAGATCGCCGTCTTGGCGCTCGCCGTTGTTGTCGCTCTGCATCTCATCTTCGGGTTGGTGTAAAGTTATGTCCCGCGAACGTCTCTATCTTTACGACACCACGCTCCGCGACGGCGCGCAGACTCAAGGCGTCGACTTCTCGCTCGAGGACAAGTGGGTCATCGCGGAGCAGCTCGATCAGCTTGGCATCGATTACATCGAGGCGGGCTATCCGGGCGCGAACCCGACCGACACTAAGATCTTCGCAGAGCCGCGGCCGTTAAGGGCCTCGGCACTGACCGCGTTCGGCATGACGAAGCGGCCGGGGCGGTCGCTCTCCAACGATCCCGGCTTTCAGGCCCTGTTCGCCGCCGAGTGCAAGACGGTGTGTCTTGTCGGCAAGACTTGGGATTTCCACGTCGATGTCGCGCTCGGCATCACGCAGGAGGAGAACCGCGAAGGCATCAAGGAATCTGTGGAAGCCTTGGTTGCCAAAGGTCGCGACGTGCTCCTCGACTGCGAGCACTTCTTCGACGGCTACAAGGCGAACCCGGATTACGCGCTGTCCTGCGCCAAGACCGCGTACGACGCCGGCGCACGCTGGGTTGTGCTTTGCGATACCAATGGCGGTACGCTTCCATATGAAATCGAAGCGATCGTAGGCGAGGTGGTGAAGCAAATCCCCGGCGACCGGCTAGGCATCCATGCGCATAACGACACCGATAACGGCGTGGCGAACTCGCTGGCGGCAGTGCGGGCGGGCGTGCGCCAGATTCAAGGTACGCTGAACGGACTGGGCGAGCGTTGCGGCAACGCCAACCTCACCTCCATCATTCCGACCTTGATGCTGAAGTCGGATTATGCGGACCGGTTCGAGACCGGGGTGACAGCCGACAAGCTGCGGACGCTGACGCATGCTTCGCGGGTGCTGGACGAGGTTCTGAACCGCGCCCCGAACCGCCATGCGCCTTATGTCGGCGAGTCCGCCTTCGCACATAAAGGCGGCATCCATGTCTCCGCCGTGCAGAAAGACCCGCGCACCTATGAACATGTGCCGCCGGAAGCGGTGGGAAATCGCCGCCGCATGCTGGTTTCCGACCAGGCCGGCCGCTCCAACATTCTCGGCGAGCTTGATCGCATCGGCATCGCCGTGCCCAAGGACGATCCGCGCATTTCGCGCCTGCTGGACGAGGTGAAGCAGCGCGAATCCTATGGCTATGCCTACGAAGCCGCGGACGCCTCTTTCGAGCTCCTGGCCCGGCGCATGCTCGGCAACGTGCCGCAATTTTTCGACGTGGATTCGTTTCGCGTCATGGTCGAGCGCCGGCATAACGCGCTGGGCGGTCTCGTGACCATCTCGGAGGCGACCGTGAAGGTGCGCATCGACGGGCAGATGGTGAT
This sequence comes from Methyloceanibacter sp., assembly GCA_035630055.1. Lineage (GTDB taxonomy): Bacteria > Pseudomonadota > Alphaproteobacteria > Rhizobiales > Methyloligellaceae > Methyloceanibacter. The sequence goes on from DASQLK010000165.1 coordinate 8,361, forward strand.
GTCCGTCGGCGAGGGGAACGGTCCGGTCAACGCGCTCGACAATGCGTTGCGCAAGGATCTCGGACCTTACCAGGCTTTC
>DASQLK010000166.1:0-2814 GCA_035630055.1 Methyloceanibacter sp.
AGCGCACGATGGCGAGCATCATCGCCGAGCACGCCGCCATCGTCTGCGTGTAGAAGGCGCGGCCGCGGTCGCGGTCGTTGCGGCGCGCCGTCAGCTCTTTGAGGTCGTGGCCCGAGGAGAAGGCGCTGCCCGCGCCTGTGAGCACGATCGCGCGCACCTCATCGCTGGCGCCGTATTCCAGGACAGCCTGATGCAAGGCAGCGATGAGCTCTTCCGACAGGCAGTTGCGCGCCGCCGGCCGGTTGAGCGTCAGGATTCCAACGAGACCGCGCGTCTCGCGCAGGACCAACGTGCCATTTTCCGTCATAGCTGTTTCGCCTATGAATCAAGACTATCACGCGCGGTAGTCAGATACCACACAGCACCGCATTGATCCTGTTATCTGTTTTGATCACGCTTGACCGTTCTTCCGGGGCCGTCTAGAAGCGGCCTCTCGGCTCACCCGGGCCGCATCCGATGTAAAGCTAAGAACCCAATTCATGAAGACCTATTCGGCGACACCTAAGGACGTTGAGAAGTCCTGGCTACTGATAGACGCGACCGGTCTCGTCGTTGGCAGGCTTGCGACCGTGATCGCAACCATGCTTCGCGGCAAGCATCTGCCGACGTTTACGCCCCACATCGATTGCGGGGACAATGTCATCGTCATCAACGCCGACAAGGTTGTCTTCACCGGCAACAAGCGCGCCGACAAGGTCTATTATTGGCATACCGGTTATCCCGGCGGCATCAAGGACCGGACGGCGGAAAAAATTCTCGACGGCAAGCATCCCGAGCGCGTCCTGCACAAGGCCGTGGAGCGCATGCTGCCGCGCGGACCGCTCGGCCGCAAGCAGCTCAAGAATCTCCGCGTCTATTCCGGATCCGAGCATCCGCACGAGGCGCAGAACCCGCAGAAGCTCGATGTGGCTGCTCTGAACAGCAAGAACGCAAGGACCGCCTAGACCCATGTCGAACACTGAGGCGATGACGCTCGAAGATCTTGGCGCGGCCCGCGGCGATACCGCAGCCGCCGCAACGCCAGGCCGTGTCTACGAGAAGAAGGTGGACGCGCAAGGCCGGTCCTATGCGACCGGCAAGCGCAAGGACGCCGTCGCGCGGGTGTGGGTCAAGCCGGGCGCCGGGCGCATTACCGTCAACGGCAAGGACCACGTCGCCTATTTCGCGCGCCCCGTCCTGCAGATGATCCTAAAGCAGCCGCTTGTCGCCTCCAAACGCGACAGCCAGTTCGATGTCGTCTGCACGGTGAGCGGCGGCGGCCTTTCCGGCCAGGCCGGTGCGGTCCGTCACGGCATCTCCATCGCGCTCACCCGCTTCGAGCCGGAGCTTCGCTCCGTCCTGAAGAAGGGTGGCTTCCTGACCCGCGACTCCCGCGTGGTCGAGCGCAAGAAGTACGGCAAGGCAAAGGCGCGAAAGAGCTTCCAGTTCTCGAAGCGCTAGCCGGGCGAGCCCTTCGCGGGCTGTTGCCTCCTTTCCTAACTTCCCGAATTCCGTTAAGCCCGCGTGGAAGCGCGGGGCCCTAAGCACAAGACCATGGCCAAGAGCGGCAAGATCAGAGCGGCGGTGCTCGGCGCGTCCGGCTATACGGGCGCCGACCTCATTCGCCTCGCGGCGCGGCATCCGGCGATCGCCATCACGGCGCTCGTTGCCAAAGGCCATGCCGGCCAATCCCTGGCGCAAGTCTTCCCGCATCTTGCGGGGCTCGGCCTGCCCGATCTCGTGACCTCCGATGAAGTTGACTGGTCGAGCGTCGATGTCGTGTTCGGCGGGCTGCCGCACGGGACCGCCCACAGCGAGATCGCCAAGCTGCCGGAACGCCTCAAGGTCATCGACATGTCGGCGGACTTCCGCCTGCGCGATCAAGCCACCTACGCGGAATGGTATGGCGGCGCCCATGGCGCGCCTCACCTTCTCGCTGGCGCCGTCTACGGTCTCACCGAGCATTATCGCGACGCGATCAGAGGCGCGCGGCTCGTCGCCTGTCCCGGCTGCTATCCGACCGGGGTGCTGCTCGCGCTCTTGCCGCTCGTCCAATCGAAGGTAGCGACCACCGAGGATCTCATCATCGATGCGAAGTCGGGCGTCTCCGGGGCGGGGCGCACGCTGAAGCAGAACATTCTTTTCTCCGAAGCCGGGGAGGGTGTGTCGGCCTACGGCATCGGCAGCCATCGTCACGTGCCCGAGATCGAGCAGGAACTGGCGCGCGCCGCCGGCAGCGCCGTCACGGTGAGCTTCACGCCGCACCTCACGCCCATGAGCCGGGGCGAGCTCTGCACGTCCTATGTGCGCCTCGCCGGCAAATTGACCGCCGACGACGCGCGTCAGGCTCTTGCCGATGCTTACGCTGGCGAGCCGTTCATTCGTGTGGTGGAGAAAGGCGTCATCCCGGCGACGCAGCATGTGCGCGGCTCGAACCTCTGCCATATCGGGGTCTTCGCCGATCGGCTACCCGGCCGCGCCATCGTGGTCTCGGCGATCGACAATCTGGTGAAGGGGTCCGCCGGCCAGGCGCTGCAGAATTTCAATCTGATGCACGGCCTCGACGAGACGACCGGCCTCGAGCAGATCGCGCTCTTCCCTTAGGCTTCGTCCCTGCTGCGGACATAGCTGCCGGGCGCGTCCTCTATCGCCTTGAACGCTCCCGCGGCGGGATCGCGCGCCGGGACCTTCTCGCCCGATTTAGCCGCTAGCCAGGCCGACCAATCCGGCCACCAGGAGCCCGCGGTTTCACCCGCCTGCGCCATCCACTCTTCCAGCGTGCCGCAAGGCTCGCCGAGCCAGAACTGATACTTCTTCTTGCCGGGAGGATTGACC
>DASQLK010000167.1:0-2313 GCA_035630055.1 Methyloceanibacter sp.
CCTCGCCACGCTCCTCATCCTCGTGGCGTTCCTGCTCTATGCGGACAGGAAAGTGTGGGCGGCGGTGCAGCTCCGGCGCGGGCCGAACGTCGTCGGCCCGTTCGGCCTCCTGCAATCCTTCGCCGACCTGATGAAGTTCGCGCTGAAGGAAGCGGTCATCCCCGCCGGCGCCAACAAGGGCCTGTTCCTCTTGGCGCCGATCGTCACCGCAGGGCTGGCGCTGTCGGCCTGGGCCGTCATGCCCGTCGCGGAAGGTTGGGCCGTCGCCGACATCAATGTCGGCATCCTCTACATCTTCGCGATTTCGAGCCTGCAGGTCTACGGCGTCATCATGGCGGGCTGGGCCTCGAACTCGAAATACGCGTTCCTCGCCGCGCTGCGCTCCGGCGCGCAGATGGTCTCCTACGAGGTCTCGATCGGCTTCGTCATCATCACCGTGCTGCTCTGCGCGGGCTCCCTCAACCTGAGCGAGATCGTGCAAGCGCAGAACGGTGCGCTCGGCATGTTCGGCTGGTACTGGCTGCCGCTCCTGCCGATGTTCGTGGTGTTCTTCATTTCCGCGCTTGCCGAGACCAACCGCCCGCCCTTCGATCTCCTCGAAGCGGAATCCGAACTCGTCGCCGGCTTCATGGTCGAATACTCATCGACCCCCTACATGCTCTTCATGCTCGGGGAGTATGTCGCCATCGTCCTGATGTGCGCCCTCGGCACCGTGCTCTTCCTCGGCGGCTGGCTGCCGCCATTTCCGGTCGCGCCCTTCACCTGGATTCCGGGCGTGCTATGGTTCCTCCTCAAGGTCTGCTTCCTGTTCTTCCTGATCGCCATGGTGAAGGCGATCGTGCCGCGCTACCGCTACGATCAGCTCATGCGGCTCGGCTGGAAGGTCTTCCTGCCACTCTCGCTTTTCATGGTGGTGGCAGTTGCGGCGACCTTGCGTCTCTGGCAGCAAGGGGGGTGAGAGAGGACATCGTGACCCGCTTCGCCCAAGCCGCCAAGTCATTGCTATTGCTTGAGTTTCTGTCGGCATTCTGGCTCGGCCTGAAATATTTCGTCGCGCCCAAGCCGACCCTCAACTACCCCTTCGAGAAGGGGCCGCTCAGCCCGCGCTTCCGCGGCGAGCATGCGCTGCGCCGCTATCCGAATGGCGAGGAGCGCTGCATCGCCTGCAAGCTTTGCGAGGCGATCTGTCCGGCGCAAGCCATCACCATCGAGGCCGGCCCGCGCCGCAACGACGGAACGCGGCGGACCACCCGCTACGACATCGACATGGTGAAATGCATCTATTGCGGCTTCTGCCAGGAAGCCTGTCCGGTGGACGCCATCGTCGAGGGCCCGAACTTCGAGTTCGCCACCGAGACGCGCGAGGAGCTTTACTACGACAAGGACCGGCTGCTGGCGAACGGCGACCGCTGGGAGCGCGAGATCGCCAAGAACCTGGCGCTCGACGCGCCGTACCGGTGAGGGGACTTCTCCGCATGCGAGCAGCATCAGCCTTCACCTCTCCCCTTGGGAGAGGGAAAGTATCGCGCGGAGCGACCAAATGCTGAGCACGCTCTTCTTCTATCTCTTCGCCTTCACCTGTATCGCGTCGGCCTTCATGGTCATCGCGGCGAAGAACCCCGTGCATGCGGTCCTGTTCCTCATCCTCGCCTTCTTCAATGCCGCGGGACTGTTCGTTCTCCTCGGCGCCGAGTTCATCGCGATGATCCTGGTGGTCGTCTATGTCGGCGCGGTGATGGTGCTGTTCCTCTTCGTCGTGATGATGCTCGACGTGGACTTCGCCGAGCTCCGCGCCGGCTTCCTCAAATTCCTTCCCGTCGGCGCGACCGTCGGCATCGTGCTTCTCCTCGAGCTTCTCCTGGTGCTCGGCGCGTGGATCACGGCTCCGGGCATGGTCGCGCGCGTACCCACGCCGCCCGCCGAGGACATCAGCAACACCGCAGCCCTCGGGAATCTCCTCTACACGCGCTACGTCTATTTGTTTCAAGGCGCCGGTCTCATCCTTCTCGTCGCGATGATCGGAAGCATCGTTCTGACGCTGCATCACAAGCAGGGCGTCCGCCGCCAGTCGATCGCGGCGCAAGTCGGCCGGACGCGCGAGATGGGCGTCGAGGTCGTGAAGGTCGAATCGGGAAGGGGCCTCTCATGACGGTCGGCCTCTCGCATTACCTTACCGTCGCCGCGATCCTCTTCACGCTCGGGATCTTCGGCATCTTCCTCAATCGCAAGAATGTGATCGTCATTCTGATGAGCGTGGAGCTCATGCTGCTTGCGGTGAATATCAATCTGGTGGCCTTTTCCGCCTTTCACGGC